>CAZSKE010000291.1:0-3792 GCA_964607325.1 uncultured bacterium
CACCACCTCGGGACCCTCGGTGGAGTAATTCGGGTCGAAGGGGATGCTGGAGTGGGTCACATCGTCGTTGATGCCGATGGTGAAATGGTTCTTGGGCGAGGCTTCCTTCAGATGGTCCAAAACGCCCTTCACCATGGCGGGAGTGAACTCCTTGGAGGAAAGGCCGTACCGACCCCCGATGAGACGCGGCACGGTCTTCAAGGCCCCCGATTGGGAGGCTTCCATGTAGGCGTTCACCACGTCCAGGTACATCGGCTCGCCGGGACCGCCCGGTTCCTTGGTGCGATCCATCACGGCCACGCTTTTCACGGTGGCCGGCATGGCCTTGAGGAGCGCCGCGCCGTCGAACGGACGGAACAGCCGCACCTTCAGGACACCCACTTTTTCGCCCTTGGCGACAAGGGCGTCCACGGCCTCATGAGCCACGTCGGCGCCCGACCCCATGAGGATCATCACGCGCTCGGCCTGGGGGTGCCCGACGTAATCGAACAAATGATAGGCGCGGCCGGTCAATTGGGCGAACTGGTCCATCAAGCCTTGGACGATGCCCGGAACCTTCTGGTAGTAGGCGTTGGCGGCTTCTCGGCCCTGGAAGCACACGTCGGGGTTCTGAGCCGTCCCCCGGAGCACCGGGTTGTCGGGAGTCAGCGACCGGGCCCGGTGTTCGGCGATCAACTTCTCGTCCACCAACGCCTTCAACACGTCGTCGGACAGCAAGGTGGCTTTGGCCACCTCGTGGGACGTCCGGAAACCATCGAAAAAGTTCACGATCGGCAGTCGGGACTTCAGGGTGGCCGCGTGGGCGATCAAGGCCATGTCCTGGGCTTCCTGCACCGAATTGGAGCAAAGCATGACCCAGCCGGTGGAACGGCAGGCCATGACGTCGGAATGGTCGCCGAAGATGGAAAGGGCCGCGTAGGCCAGGGAACGGGCGGCCACATGGATGACCATGGGCGTGAGCTCGCCAGCGATCTTGAACATGTTGGGGATCATGAGCAACAAGCCCTGGGAGGCCGTGAAGGTGGTGGTCAGCGAGCCGTTCTGCAGGGCGCCGTGGACGGCGCCAATGGCGCCACCCTCGGACTGCATTTCCATAATGGACGGTGTCTGGCCCCAAAGATTGGTCTTGCCCTGGGCCGCCCATTCATCGCAGAACTCGGCCATGGGCGAGGATGGGGTGATGGGGTAAATGGCGATCGTTTCGCTCAACTTAAACGCGACTTTCGCGACGGCCTCATTGGCATCCAGCGTGTAATCGCTTCCCTTCGCCATTTCGATCTTCTCCTTGAAACTATTTTGAAACGTCTTTCACCACGCGGGAAAAACCCGGTGGTTCAAATGGCCCTTCCCTCGTTCGAGAGCGCCGCGAGGGTGGCGAAATCCTCCAGGGTTTTCCTGGCTTCCGCCTCATCCAACACGCTCAGGGCGAAACCCACGTGCACCACGACGTAATCCCCCGGCTTGGCGTTGGGCGTGTAGGCCAGGGAAACCTCCCGTACCGCGCCCCCGAAATCCACGCGCCCGGCGCGCCTCACGGGATCCGTTTCGGTCACTTCCAGGATTTTGCCCGGCACCGCGAGACACATGTTCTTTCCCCCAAAAAAATCGCGAACAACGGTCGGCGGTCAACGACGCGCCGCGTCCTCCATGCCCGAAAACACCGGTTCTCGCGCGAACCTCAAGTCGGGCGACTGAACGCTTCGCGGGCGATGACGGCTTGGCCCAGGGACAACCCTCCGTCGTTGGGCGGCACCTCGCGGGGCCAAAAAACACGCAGTCCCTCTTGCCGCAGACGACGAACACTATCTTCCAAAAGGCGCTTGTTTTGGAAGCACCCCCCGCCCAGGAGCACGGTATTCTGACCTAAAGCTCTCGCGGCTTCTATGACCCCTTCCACTAAAGCCCCATGAAAATTTGAGGCTATTTCCTGGGGTGATCTCCGATTTGCCAAGTCCTTTAGGATTTCGGCTAGGGTCGGCCCCCAATCTAGGGTCCCAAAACCGTCTTTTTCAATCCAGTTCATCGGATAGGGACGAGCCTCCTGGTGTCCCGATTCGAACTCAAGGGCCATGGCGGCTTGCCCCTCATAGCGGATTTTCTGATGCAGTCCCATCAACGAGGCCACCGCGTCGAAAAGCCGGCCCACACTCGAGGTCCAGGGGCAGTTGAAACCCATGACAAGCATTTTCCGAAGAAGACGCCGGTTCTCCCCCTCAAAGGATTGAAACGGCCACAACTCGGTTCGCGAGAACGCCATCTCCCCTTCCAACTCGAAAAGAACCCCGATCGCGCTTCGCCGGGGTTCGCGCACCGCGGCCTCGCCTCCGGGGAGACGGAAAGGTCTCAACCGGCCCCGTCTTGTCCAGGCGCCGCCCTTCCCGGTGAAGAACTCCCCTCCCCACACCGACCCATCGGGGCCCCAACCGGTTCCATCCCAGGCCACACCCATGCATTCGGAGGCGACACCGTTCTCCGCCGCGCAAGCCGCGATATGGGCCTCGTGATGCTGAACGCGCGCCAGGGGCGCGCCGAGGGCCTCCGCGAACTTCGTGGATCCGTATTCGGGATGGGCGTCGCACGCCACCGCGGCGGGCCGCGCGTTGAACAAGCGGGGCAGGTCGTCCAGGGTTTTCAAGAACGCATCGAAGGCCTGCGGGGTTTCCAAATCGCCCACGTGTTGGCTCACCACGACCTGGGAACCGTCCAATAAGGCCACGGTGTTCTTGAGATGCCCCCCCACGGCGAGAATGGTTTGGCCGCGTTCTTCCCCGGGCAGCATCACCGGACGCGGCGCGTATCCGCGCGCGCGGCGCAGGACCGATACGCGTCCCGCCATCACGCGCGCCACCGAATCGTCCACGGGTCTCGCCACGGGACGATCGTGGACCAGGAAAAGATCGGCCACGCCCTTCAGCCTTTTCAGCGCTTCCCTTTCATCGACGCAGATCGGCTCGTCGCTTAGGTTTCCCGAGGTGGCCACCAGCGGGAACCGGAGTTCATGAAGCAGTAAGGCGTGCAAGGGAGTGGTGGGGAGGAAAACGCCGAGATGCGGGTTCCCGGGCGCCACTCCCCGCGCCGTCGAGCCCTCGTGGGAAGCGCCGCGAATCCTGCTCAGGATCACGATGGGAGCGGCGGGAGAGGTCATTAACAAGGCCTCCTCTTCCGAGACCTCGCATTCGGCTTTCACGGATTCCAAATCGGGAAACATCACCGCGAAAGGCTTCTCCTCGCGATGTTTTCTCAAACGAAGCTTGGCGACCGCCTCGGGGTCCCTGGCGTCGCACAGGATCTGGAATCCCCCGAGACCCTTCACCGCCACCAGCAATCCGGCCCGGAGGGCCCAGGCGGCCTCCAGCAAGGCCGCGTGCCTGACGGCCGTCACGTCGCCGCCCGCGTTCCAGAAAGCCAATTGGGGCCCGCAATCGGGGCAAGCGATGGGTTGGGCGTGGTAGCGGCGGTTGGCGGGATCCTCGTATTCCGCCCGGCAGGCGGGGCACATCTCGAAGGACTTCAGGGTGGTTCGTTCGCGATCGTAAGGGAGGCCGAGGAGGATGGAATAGCGGGGGCCGCAATGGGTGCAGTTGGTGAAGGGATACCTGTAACGACGGTCGGAAGGATCGAAAATCTCTCGCATGCAATCCGGGCAGATCAAGGCGTCCGGCAGGGCCACCGCCCGGGTCGGCCCTTGGCGCGAGCTCTCCTCGATCCAGAAACCCGGCTCCATGCGAAGAGGCCGCTCCAAGGTCGAAACCCCGCCCAAGGAAGCCAGGGGGGGGAGTTCCATGGGAAGGC
>CAZSKE010000292.1:0-442 GCA_964607325.1 uncultured bacterium
CCTATATATGTTGAATGCCGTGCAAGAAACATCCCTTTGGACCACCCAAAAGATTCGGGAAATCAAGAATTCTTTCGATAAAGCTAGGACCCTCTGCCAGTGCAAGCTTCCCAAGCCCGTTTATTCAACGGAACTTGTAGAAGCCATATTCAGGCAACCGTATTGTAGGATTGACGTGCTTGTGAAGGATGGTATTGCCAAACGTGAAACAGCATCCAAGTACCTCCAGATGCTCGTCAAGATCGGTCTTTTGAAGTCGAAGAAAATCGGGCGGGATAAGTTGTATCTCAATCCGGCCTTGATAAAGATATTGTCGAATTGAAGGCAGGGCATAATTGCCGTTAAATGCCGCCTCCAATGTAGAATACAAACACGGGGTGTAAGCTCACGGCCTGTATAGATATAATTGCTTTTTGTGGGGTTCGCTGACACCCCGCTTCCG
>CAZSKE010000292.1:452-3779 GCA_964607325.1 uncultured bacterium
TGACAATCGGGGTGTTAGCTCAGCGGTTAGAGCAGGGCACTCATAATGCCTTGGTCCCTGGTTCGAATCCAGGACGCCCCACCAATTTTTCGCGTTGCGAAAGCTGGAGAATCGTTGAAATGGTTGGTCCGAAGGTCCCAATGAAAAACAAGCTTCAAATAAAGACAAAAAGGCTGATGTTAAGGGAAGTGCGGAGCGACGACTTCGAGCAACTGCATTCGTACAAATCCTTGCCGATCGTATGGAAATACGTGGTGGCCGGGCCCCAAGACAAGAAGGACACGAAAAACGCCATCAAATATGAACGGAAGCAGAACCGCAGGAAACCCCGTTCCCAATACAGGCTGGTCATCGTTCAAACGAAAACCGGTCATCTCATCGGCGACTGCAACATCATCATCGCGAGCCCTGAGGATCGGGCGGCCCACATCGGTTACGCCCTCCACCCGGTTTATTGGAACAGGGGGTTCGCGACCGAGGCGGTCAAGGGGTTGATCGGTTTCGGCTTCAAGCGGTTGTCGTTGCACCGCATCTTCGCGACATGCGACACCAAGAACCTCGCCTCCAAAAGAGTGCTGGAAAAGTCGGGCATGAGGCATGAGGGCACTTTCCGGAAGGACATACGCCAGAAGGGGAAATGGCGGGACACGCACCAGTTCGCTATCGTTAAGTGTTCTGACGCAAAACAATGACTGATTCCAATCGAAAGCGATCAAGCATTCCTAAGGTAAGCGGCGGATGGCGAACATTCGGGTCGGACCGAAACACAAGATAGTGTCCCGTATCTTTCGCACATCGGCCAGAACGCCCAATGGCGGACGACTGGAGTATCGGCCACCAGCCCCAGAGGCGTACAGCTAAGGAGCCCATCAACAATTTCAGGCCTATGTTGGCGTCACTAGCCATAATCAAATGCTTACAACTTGGCTGAAATCACAACTCCATGGTCTATCTAGGCCAAAACCTAAAGACATCCGAAGATGTCGATCGTATGTCATTTAAAACATGAATACTGACCCTAATGACAGTGTTTTCAGCTTGGGATTTGAATGGAAAAGTACGGCAAGAATTGAAATTTACAAAAACACTAAATATTTATGTGGCTTTATTAAAAAGGCTTATTTACAGCACTTTTTTATTTGCCACGAACTTGACAGTATTCTAAAAATAGGGGTAATCTTTGCTTACCGTTAATGAATTATAACGGTCACTTAATTTACCAACGCCCCGTTTTTAGCATGTTGTGATGAATTGTGATCAGGATTTTCGCCGCATGAACAGAAAACGATTTTTGGTATTTGCCCGTCTTTTTGGTTTTTCTATTTTTGTATTTTCTTTGATGGGTGCCGATTGGCCTTTTTATAAGTCCGACAATTCACGCTCCTCATCCACTAACGCGACATTAACAACTCCATTGCAATTGAAATGGACGACCTCAACCGGCGTCTCATCTCCGGCTGAGGTACGTTACTCCTCACCCATCGTGGCAGGGGACCGTGTTTTTGTTGGATCGAATGATGGTCGTGTGATGGCTTTTGATCTAAGCCCCTCTACGGCCACAAATCCGCCGCTTTGGATTTATAAAACGGACGGGCCAATCTATGGATCTCCGGCCTACGCAATCATAAATGGCCAGGGGCGTTTGTACATCGGCTCGACGGATGGGAACCTCTATTGCTTTAATCCTTTTAACGGATCGGTTGTTTGGAAAAAAGCTTTAGGTGGGACGGTGTTCTCCTCCCCGCTGGTGGTGGATCAAGGAACAATGCCAGTCATTTACACCGGTTGCAACGACAATAAACTACACGCCCTGAAAGCCGAAAACGGGGATGAATATTGGTCTCAGCCTTTTCGAACAGGCGGCTATGTATTTTCTTCGCCTGTTTATGATTCGACTACAGGTTATGTTTTTATCTCTTCTTATGACGGCTATTTGTATGCTGTTAATTCCACAACCGGAATTGAAGTGTGGAGACAGACAGTCGGACCGACCAGAACGACACCTGCTTTGGTTCCCGGTCGCATCGTTAATTTGAATAATTCTGGTGTGATTCAGGTTTTCAATCCGGCTGATGGAACTGTACGTGGGAACCTTTCGACGTATGGGAGTATTGGCGCTGCTTCTTCTCCGGCTATGATCGCGACAGGCGCGAATAGGGCGAAAGCGGTTTTCGCCTTTTCTAATGGTTTGGTCGGTGTCTGGGACTTGGTGGCGCAAAACGGGATTCTGCAATCATGGCAAAGGATATTAACGGGCGGTATTTATTCCTCGCCGGCGATTGCGAACAATGCGGTTTATATTGGTTGCGACAATGGAAATCTCTATGTGTTAAATCAAACGAATGGAAACATTCTTCAAACTATTTCCTTGGGTGCAAGCGTAAAAATATCACCTGCAATAGGACAAAACACTCTGCTGATATCATCGGGAACCGGTGAATTGCGGGCGTATGGGATGGCCGCCAGTTCTTACCAGTGGTCGGGACCTGTTACCGTACCAGCGGGTGTCTCAACGCCTTACACCATTACCGCTGTCGATGCTTCGGGAAATATTATCCCCACATACTCGGGCTCGGCTAACCTATCGATGTTGGGCGTTGGTACGGTAACTTTCTCCCCCTCATCACCAGTCACCTTCGATGCTGGGAAGGCTGTTGTAAACGTCAAATACGGTTTCTTCGGAACAAAAGTTCTACATGCTCAAGTAGTAAATGGAATTACACCCTCGGGGATATACACCGTCCAAGTTGTGCCACAGACGGGTCCTCAATTGCAGGTGATCACCACGTGTGATAAATCCACCGCCAAGGAGCGGGAGGATATTTCTTATGTTACAACCGTGAGGAATACAGGGATATCGAACGCCGCCGCTGTTCAATGCGTTTTACCGATGCCGAAGAGCGCTTCATTTGTTAATTCGGTTCTCCCCGTTTCGTTGTTGTCTCCAACCGAAGTGTATTGGTCCTTGGGCGATATTTCTACAGGCGCCGCTGTCACCATCACTTATACCCTCGCGGCTGATCCAGCGACGATTTTCGCGTCGGATTTTTCCGTCGGGGAATTGTCGGATGCTTGGGAAACGACGAATCCAAAACTCTATACGATTGATCAAGACCGCATGTTGGTGACGAGCCCACTTTATAATAATGAGTTGAACTGGTTGCATACTAAGAACAACATATACAACAAGAAATTGTCGATTACTGGTACCGTTCAATTTCTCGGGCACAACCAATCAGTCCTGATATTGAGTCGTAGCAAATCTGAAAGCGATTATTTGCGTTTTCAAACCGACGTAGACGCAGAAGTGATTGATTTCAGGCTTTT
>CAZSKE010000293.1:0-617 GCA_964607325.1 uncultured bacterium
GACCGCCTCGTTCGTCGGACGTTCCTGCGCATACATGGCCTTGTGGAACGCGGCCGATTCCTTGATCTTATTTTCATACTGGTCGGTCCATTCCATCTCGTTGAAGATCTCCCAGGAATGCAGGGACGTGTGGTGCGCGTAACGCGCGATCAAGTAGCGCCAATTGCGCTGGAGGTACTTCCTCGCCGTGGGGTCGGTCCAGATCTGTTGGGGCTCGTCGAGGAAGCCCCGCGCGGGGTTGGCGGCGCGGTTGAAGGGGTTCTGGGCCCAGTTCGAGTCGATCTTGCTCGAGAACCTGCCGTGGTTCAGGAGGCACAGCATCACGTAGACGCCCTTGCGCCCGCTCATCTCCAGGATGTAGTCCAACTGCCAAGCCTGCTTCATACGGTCGAGGTAATTGCCCGGAAGCCGGGTGTTGGCCGAGTACTTGTCCGCCCACTCGAATTCCGTGCCCCAGGGCGCCTGCCACATGCGGAAAAAATTGGCTCCGACCCCCGAGAGACCCCTCATCCAGGCGTCGTAACGGTGCGTGCCTCCCTCCAAGGCCCAGCCCAGGTTCTCGCCGTGCGCGATGCGGCGGAAGATCCACGGGTCACCGAGCGCGGCCCGCCCGATCA
>CAZSKE010000293.1:627-3776 GCA_964607325.1 uncultured bacterium
CCCAGGTTCTCGCCGACCGCGAAAAACGGCTCGCCGTCGTCGAAGGCGAAATACTCCGGGTCCTTTTTGGAGATCCGCGCGAACCCCCGGTTCGTGGATTCGATCACCTGGAAGGCGCGGGGTTCCGACCGCGCCGTGCCCGACGCGTCCGCGGCCGACAGGCGGTAGGCCCAGTCTCCGGTCTCGTTCGGCGCGAACCTCACCTTCCAGGCCGGGGGACCCTTTGGCGAGAGGCTTTCCGCGTCTTCATCACCGCTCCGCGTGTAATCCTGGAAATAAAACCCCATGACCTTCCACACCTTGCCGGTCGGGGACGTGAACTCGGCCGCGACGTCGATCTCGGCCGGGTCGAAGGGGTTGTCGTAAGTCTTCCCCAGGTCGAACGTGGCCTCGAACTTTTCGAACCTTCCCACGGGGCCGTTGTCGCCCAGGTTGCCGATGGTGGCGGCCCCAGTCGGCGCCTGCAGGCAGAAGGCCAACAGGATCAACACTTGCGCACGGTGTTTCACGGAGGCCTCCTGATGAAACATCATAATCGTGAATGGGCGAACGGCCACTGGAAACCCCGAGGTTCTTTCAGGGTGTAATTCCACCCTTCACCCTTTAGACTAACCGACGGCCCCAAATCCACCATGATTCACTCCAAGCACTCCCCTTCGTCGTCGTTCAGGGCCCCGAGGAAACCTTGGAATCATCCGCCGAGCGCCTGGGGGACCGGGGAGTGAAGATGCCAAGGAAGACGCTTCACACCTTACTTCTTCTCGCGTCCCTCATCGGGCCCGCTCCCGTCCTCGCGGCGCCCTCCTTCGTGGGCGTCACCGCCAACACGCCCATCATCGACCGGCTCGAGAAGTTCGAATTGACGTTCACCCTTTCGGGTACCACGTACACCAACCCCTTCGACCCCGCCCAGGTGGATGTCCACGCGGTCTTCACGTCGCCCAGCGCGGCGAGCGTGACCGTGACCGGGTTCCATTTCAGGGAATACACGCGCAGTGGGCCGCCCGAGGGCCTGACAGCGGGCGCCGCCAGTTGGAAGGTGCGATTCTCGCCGAGGGAAACAGGCGACTGGTCCTACCAGCTATCCATTCAGGACGCCGGCGCGGGAAGCGCGTCGTGGGGCCCCGGCGCCTTGACCTGCGTGCCCTCGGACCGCAAGGGCTACCTCCGCGTCGCGCCCACCGACCCGCGCTACTTCCAGTACGACGACGGCGCGCAATACATCCCCATCGGTGAAAACGTGGCTTGGGCGGTTTCCGGCGGAGCCTATGGCGGCGGCACCTTCAACTACGACGCTTGGATCCCCCGGATTGCCGCCCAAGGGGGAAACTTCGCCCGGTTCTGGATGTGCCCCTGGTACCATTCGATCGAATGGCAATCCACCGGGCTGGGCGATTACACGAACCTGATGCATGACGCCTGGCGTCTGGATTACGACCTGGAACTGGCGCGGTCCTACGGCCTCCAGGTCATGCTGTGTCTCCTGAACCACGGGTCGGTCTCCTCGACGGTCGACCCCAATTGGCCCCAAAACCCCTACAACGCGGCCAACGGCGGCCCCTGCGCCACGCCCCGGGACTTCTTCACCAACGCCACGGCTCGGGCCTTCTGGATCCGGCACCTGCGCTACTGCGTGGCCCGTTGGGGCTACGCCTCCAACCTGATCTGGGAGATGTGCAACGAGATCAACCTGACGGACGAGTATGGGAACGACGCGGGCGTGCGCTCGGATGTCACCCAATGGATCCACGACATGGCGGTCACCCTGAAGGGCATGGACCAGGGCCCACACCTCGTCACGAACAGTTACAGCCAATACATCTATGAGCCGGCGGTTTGGATGGATCCCGTGATGGATTTCACCCAGATCCACCTTTACAACGGTTCCTCCGCCCTGGAGGACGTGGCTCGCTCGCAGGCGGCCCAGTACCGCGCCTCCTACCCTTCCAAGCCGGTTTTCCTCGGTGAATTCGGCGTTTCGGCCAGCGGAAGCCAATCGGTCACCCTGGATCCCGACGGCATCGCCCTCCACAACACGATGTGGGGAAACCTGCTGGGCGAAACGGCGGGCTCCGGGGCTTCGTGGTGGTGGGACAACTTCATCGACCCGCGGAACCTGTACACGCACTACCGGGGCTTGTCGAATTTCGCCGGGGCCCTCGACTTCCCGCGTTCCGGCTTCGTCTACGCGGTCCCGGCGGTCACGACCGCGACCTACCTGGACCTGACGGTGCGCGGAAACCTCCCCTGGGGCGTCCAGGCCCCCGCCAACGACTTCACCGTCAACGCCAACGGGACCCTCTCGCCCGACGCGAACAGCCTTTCCGGCTATCTTTACGGCCTGCCCGGCCACCCCGAATACTACAACGGGCCCGTCACCTTCCGAGTGAACTACCCGCTCGACGGGTTTTTCCGGGTCAACATCGGTTCCATCACGCCTTACCCGCCCGTGGGGCTGAGGGTCAACCTCGACGGCGGGGCGGACGAATTCAACGCCCAGGTGACGGCCCAAAGCGTCGTCTCGGTCGCGGTCCCATCCGGTCCGCACCTGATCGTCGTGGACAACACCCTCCAGGATTGGTTCCAGGCCAGCTACACCTTCTCGCCCTACGCGTCTCAGCTGAAGGCCGCCGCCCTCCAGGGTCCCGCCACCGTGGCGGCCTGGATCGTGAACCGCAACTACAATCACACGTACGTGAGGGCCAACGGTTTGCCGCCGGCGGCGCCGGGAACGATACGCTTTTCGGGATTGGCCGCCGACGGTTCCTGGGGCATGGAATGGTGGGATCCCTGTACCGGGGCCCTGGCGGAATCAGGCTCGGCCACTTCCTCCGGCGGCGTGATGGAGATCGCGGTTCCCCCCACGTCGCGGGACCGAGCGCTCATCCTGCGGTACGGCGCCCCACCGCTTCCCACCTCGACCATCCCCCCCACCGCCACGCCGACGGGAACCCCCGTCAAGACGGGCCGCGCGACAGCCTTCCCCAATGTTCTCACGCTCGAAAACCCCAAAACCGTCTTCCGCGTCCAAGGTCCCGGCTCGACCCTCCGCGCGAGTCTCTACACGTTGGCGGGGGAAAGAATCGACGTGGTGGAAGGGGTTCCGGGGGAAAGCGATTGCGAGTGGGATTCCAGCCCGATGGCCAGCG
>CAZSKE010000294.1:0-3772 GCA_964607325.1 uncultured bacterium
AACCGTCGCGTTGTTCAGGTTCATGTCATACGCCACATCCATAGCCAACACGCCGCCCGAGGTGCCGTTCCAAGGAGAAGCCGTCAATGCCGAGGTGAGCGTGACGGAGTTGTACTGGGGCACGCGGATGACCTGGAATCGGCGCTGTCCCCGGCTTCCCGCCACATAATCCGCGTTGGTATAGGCGTAATTCAGTCCGTTGCCAGGGCCGGTCCCCTGGAAAGTCAAGACGCCGCCCGCCAGGTTGGTAGCCCGCACATACTCATAAAGTCCCGCGGTTCCAGGATCCGTGTAACCCGAACCGGGATCCTCCGTGATCCCATCGCCGTATGAACTGGACTGGCTCCAGTCGCATTGCGCATCCTGCATTTGAATGACAAGCACAAGGTCGCCGGGCGTGATTTGTGTCGAGTTACCAGTCGAAGCGCCGACGTTGAGGGAAGTCGCCCCGGCCACCACACTGCCGGTGACTGGATAGTAGGTATTAACGATCCCGGAGACGCTCCCCGAGCCATCCTTGCCCGGGGTGGCGCAAACCGCTTGGGATTCGACAGGGCCGGATAAGGAAATACACAAAACACAGGCAAAACAGACAAACCGCGTCCATTTCGGATGGCGTCGATAATTGCCATATATAATTGTGTTTAAAAGCATTTCGGCTCGCCGGTCCAAAAAGTGCTTAAAACAGGCCACAAAAAGAAGTAAAGCGATTAACCTGTTTTGAATTTATCATTTTATCATTTTTAGTTTATTTACGAACAGTTTTACCGAATTTTTTGGTCTCTTTTTCGTTCGAATTTCCTTTAAAAATCAATAATAAACCCCTGTATTTTCATAGCGAATCATAACATTCATCGGTCGTCACCTCCTGAGTGGGTGTCCCTGGCATGGAAAACGCCGTTCCGAGTAACGCGAAATCCTGATCGCTTCTTCCCGCAATCACACCCGTCCTAAAAACCCCCCAACCCCATCCACCGCTCCGCCGATCGCGGTGCGATCGGCGGAGCAATCGAACAATCGAAAATCGAGAATTGACAACGATTGCGGTCTATTTTCGATTCTCGATTCTCAGGTGGACCAAGGTTCTATACGTGTCCACTGTGCCGAGGTATTTCCGCCGATATATTGGCCCAATAAACGCTTTTGCCGCGGGTCGGGAGATTCCAATGCTGTTTGCTTGGCCCAACTGGAGAGTTCCCAATCATATTTCAGTGGCGGATTCTTTCGCGTCGCGACGGTGAACCGGGTGATATTTTCGACAGCCATGACCCGTCATCGAAATTGCCCGCAACGCTTTCCAGGCTTCCACCCTCGGCTTTGACTCATAACGCATGGAGAAGGGCCCTTTTTATTGGGCTCCTCACGGCAAACGGAGCCGTCGTTACCCACTCGCCAAGAAAGGTCGTTTATCCCGTAGAAATCGTTTAACTCTCATGTGGGACCGGGTTACAATGCCTTGTCTTGGGTATTCGCAATCGGTTTTAACCGTGCACGAGAGACGCGTCCCGCGCGGCGTTTCTGGGGTCGTATCGCGTGGGGGGTCGAGCGTCGAAAGAAACGCGGGAGCGAGGGCGATGGCTGAAATCGGAAAAAAATCAATCCTCGTGGTCGATGACGAGCCCGACATCGTTCGCTTGGTCGAGATCAGCCTGAAACTGTGCAATTATGACGTTCGCACCGCCTCCAGCGGCAAGGAAGCTCTCGCGATGGCCCGGGCCGAACGGCCCCACCTGATGTTGTTGGATATCATGATGCCGGAGATGAGCGGATACGAGGTGTGCCAGGAGATCCGCAAGGACGCGGCCTTGAAGGACCTTCCCGTGGTCATGCTGACCGCCAAGGGTCAGAAAGGCGACGCAGAAAAAGGCCTGGCGGCCGGCGCCGACGACTATATCGTCAAGCCCTTCGACCCCTACGAGTTAGGGGAACAGGTCAGTCGTTTTCTTCTGAAGGGCTGATATCTTTCAATCCCGCCGCTTCCCAACCATCGGGCGCGTCCATCCATAGCCCCTCCAGATCATAGAGCATGCGCGTCTCGTGATTGAACACGTGCACGACCATGTCCACGAAATCCACGATCCACCAGCTGTGATCCGGAGAGCGGTTCACGTAGGATATTTTCCATCGCCCCTGAACCTTCTTTTCAACCGCGTCCACGAGGGCTTGGACATGCGTCGTGGACCGGCCGCTCGCGATCACGAGGAAATCCGCGTAAGAAACCAGCCCGCCGATCTCCAGCACCCGGATTTTCTCGCCCTTTTTATCCCGCAAGGCTTCCACAACCGCTCGCGTCAGGAGTCGCAGATCCTGCCGGGCGTCAAAAGTCGCGCTTTTCACTTTCGGGGGACGGGTCACTTTCGAGGATGCGCCGACACATGCTGTATGGCCTTGGTGAGTTCCACCACGATATCCGTCTTGAACTGCTGGCGAAGCTCTTGAACGCGCGTATAAAGATGGCCGCGGTCGGAAACCACGTATTTTGCGGGAAGCCGGTTAAGCGCGTAAGCCATGACATCGAGTTTCAATTTCGCGTCCATCGCGAGATTCTGGTAGGCCTCATCGCACAACATCTCCTCCAGAACCGAACGAACGGCGTCTTCCATGTAATTGGTTAGGCTGGTTTTCGTCCCGCTCACGCGCTCACCCCGTCTGGTTATAGATAAAGTTGCTGGTTGTGGATGAATTGCTCGACGCTTTCCGGCACCAGGTATTTGATGCTTTTCCACTCGCGAACCCGCTGGCGGATGGCGCTGGAACTCACGTCGAGTTTCGCGCACTCCTCCATCCGGAGATTCTCCAAGCTGTCCGCTCCCAAACCTTGCCCGGTGGAACCCAGGAACCGGTAGTTCATGATCTTGGACGCGTCATAACCCGGCCGCGCCACGACGATGAACTCGCAAAGTCTCAGGGCCTCGTCGATGTTGCGCCATGTCGCGAGTTCCATCAGCATGTCAGCGCCAAGGATGAAGTAGAGCTGTGTCTTATCGCCCAACAGAGCGCGAAAATGCGTGATGGTGTCGACCGTGTACGATTTTCCCCCTCGGTCGATCTCAAAGGAAGATACCTGGAAACAAGGGTTGGACACCGTGGCCAAGTGGACCATCAAGAGCCTGCTTTGGGCGTCCGCGAGCTCGGCCGGATCCTTGTGGGGAGGCAAAAAAGCCGGGACAAAGATGACCTTATCCAGGTTGTAGCGTGTCCGAATTTCCTCGGCCACGGACAAATGCGCCACATGGATCGGGTTGAAGGTCCCGCCGAAAAGGGCGACAGCTTTCATGTCACTTCGGCCCCGAATCGTCGCTCAAAAGGGAGTCGATCATATCCCCGGTGAGGAAATCCCCCTCGGCGGATTTTTGAGCTTCCGGCGGCGGGCTGAACGCGGGCGGGGACGGCGCGGGACCTCCTCCCGGGGCCAACCCGGAGGGCGGAAACGACGCGGGGGGCGGCGGCACGGTTTTCAAAGTAGCCGGAGCGGGTTTGGCGGTCGGCGGCTTGACTTCAGCCGGGGTCGTTTTATGGATGATCCGGCCCTTCGCCGACTGGGTGAGGGTTTCGACTTCCTCTTTGGTGAGACCCGACGTGGCGGAGACCTTCATCTGCTGTTGCTTTCCTGTTTCGACGTTCTTGGCGGTCACCTGAACGATCCCGTTGGAATCGATGGCGAAGGTCACCTCGATTTTCACGTTTCCGGCCGTCGTGGAAGGAAGACCCAGGAAGGAGAAATACCCGAGAGCCTTGTTCTGGTGGGCGATCTTGGATTCGCCTTGGAAGA
>CAZSKE010000295.1:0-314 GCA_964607325.1 uncultured bacterium
GGGGGAGTTCCGCCGAGGAAGGGCCGACGCGCACCTGGACCCTCCCGGGCTCGACCTTCCAACCACCCGTCCGCGCGTCCCAATAAGCCAGATCCTTGGCCCTCAAACGAAAGGTGACCGCGCGCGTCTTGCCGGGTGGGATCGTGACGCGACGAAAAGCCCTCAACGCCAAGCGCGGCCGCTCCACGCTCGATTCGGGAAAGGAGACGTACAGTTGCGCCGTCTCATCCCCCGCGCGCGCGCCGGTATTCGTCAGGTCCACGCTCAACGTCACCGATCCGGAGGGACTCACGCGCCCCGCTCCCAGCCGCAGG
>CAZSKE010000295.1:324-3765 GCA_964607325.1 uncultured bacterium
GTTCGAGTACCGGAAGGTGGTGTAGCTCAAGCCGAAGCCGAACGGGTAGAGGGGCTCCCCCTTGAAATACATGTACGTCCGGCCGTGACGGATGTCGTAATCCATCATGGGCGGCAATTGCTTCATGGACTTCGGCCAAGTCTGCGTGAGGCGCCCGCCGGGATTGAAATCCCCGAAGATCGCCCCGGCCAGGGCCGTCCCGGTTTCCTGCCCGCTATGGGCGAGACGCAGGATGGCCGGGGCATGATCCGCTGTCCAACCCATGGTGAAGGGGAAGCTTCCCACGACCGCCACGATGGTTTTGGGGTTGACCGCGAGCGCCCTTCGGATCAAATCCTCCTGACGGAGCTCCATGGAATCCCGGTCCATGCCCTCCTTGCCCTCGGCGGGCGAATCGCGTTGCGCCCAACCCCGGTTGCCCGTGGGATGGTTGCCCGCGCACACGATGACCACGTCCGAGACGCGAGCCAATTCCACCGCCGCGCCGTCCTCGTCGTTCTTGGCGAACCGCACCTTGACGCCGGGGCCCAAACGCCTGCGGATGCCCTCCAGGGGGGAAACCTGGTACGGGGCGTCCCCGGAGTACCAATCCGGCAGGACACGGTTGGCGTAGGGGCCGATGACGGCCACCGTGCGGATCCCCGCCGGATCCAAGGGGAGCAAGTCGGCGTCGTTCTTCAACAATACCACGGATTTCCGCGAGGCCAAAAGCGCGAGGGCCTTGTGCTCCTCGGTTTCCCAGGGGTCCACCTTCCCCACCTTTCGGTAGGGCACGCGGTTGGCCGGGTCCAACATCCCCAGACGGATCATCACCCGGAAAACGCCCCGGAGCGCCTCATCCATCTCGGCGTCCCTCAACAACCCCCGGGCGAGCGCGCCGCGCGTGGCCTGGTCGTGCCGGTCCAGGAACTGGTTGATACCCGCCTTGACGCAAGAG
Organism: uncultured bacterium; assembly: GCA_964607325.1. GTDB lineage: Bacteria > Oederibacteriota > Muellerivitia > Muellerivitales > Muellerivitaceae > CAZSKE01. Next base: position 1,262 of record CAZSKE010000295.1, read on the forward strand.
GCCGCGGCCACCTTGAGGTCGTTGGTGTAATGATGTTCCCGCACCAAAAGCCCCAGCGCGCCCCCATCGGTGCACAGGATTCCGTCGAAGCCCCATTCGCCCACCACCACGTTCCTCAAGAAGGGGCTCACGGTGCAAGGCACCTTGTTGACGGCGTTGTAGGCCGCCATCACGCCTTGGGCTCCCCCTTCCTCGATGGCCATGCGGAAGGGCACCGAGTAGTACTCGCGAAAAAGCCGCTCGTCGAAGTCGGACGAGCTCTTCACGCGGTCGTTCTCGTTGCTGTTGGCGAGGAAGTGCTTGAGCAGGGACGCGCATTGGAGGTACCGCTTGTCGTCGCCCTGCAGGCCTCGGGTCATGGCCACGGCCATCGAGCCGTTCAAAAAGGGGTCCTCCCCGAAACACTCCTCGGTGCGGCCCCAACGAGGGTCGCGACCCAGGTCGGCGTTGGGCGCGCGCACCACCAAGCCGCCCCGGCCGTACTTGGGGCTTTCCCAGATGTAACGCGTCTCGCGCCCCTCGGCCCGCCCGATCTGCCGGACAAGATCCGGGTCCCAGGTCTCGCCTAATCCGATGGCCTGCGGAAACTGCGTCGTCGAGACGGGCGCCCCGCCACCCCACCCGGCCACCTCCCCCAAGGCCAGGCCATGCAGGCCTTCCACATGGCCGGTTCCCCGCACTCCCAGGCGCGGCACGTCGGGCACCGTGGACAAGCAACGGATTTTCTCCTCCCGGGACATGAGGGAAAGGAGGTTGTCGATACGCTTTTCCATATCCAGGTCGGGGTTTTGGAAGGGATACCGGGGAGTTTGGCTATGAAGGGTCATGGGATGAAGGGTGAATACCCCCGCTAGGATGCCCGCGACAAGACAAGCCGGCAGGCGACCCCTTTTTCCCGGTGAACACGTCTGGAATCGCATGGTCGCGCCTCATCCGCCTTCCGGAGGCGGTTCAAGTCGCGACATTCTATCAGGAACCACCGGCGGTTCAGGACGCGGCTTTGGGAAAAAACGGCCCAGGAACAAGGCCGGCTTCGAGACCGGGAGACGCGGGAACACTTGTTTTCCAGGTTTAGGCCGGGACAAGCCCGCGCCGACGCACATGTTCTTTGCGGCCGACCGGAAATGGCGATATAAGAGACCCAGCGGGTCACGGAGGTTTCCATGGAATGCACCCAGAAGTCGAACCCATGCCCCTGCACCTACCCCTGCGAGCGGCATGGCAAGTGTTGCGATTGCCTGAAGTACCACCGCGAGAGGCGCGAACTGCCCGCGTGCCTTTTCAACGCCAAGGACGAGAGAACCTACGATCGGTCCATCGAGTTCTTCGTTCGATGCCATTCAAAATAAAAACCATCGGCCGCGAGTCAAAACCGCATGAAAACCCCTGAATATCGACAGGCTTTCGCGAAATGATCCATTCACGACCGCGTCCCCCAATGGGGTTCTGGATACTTCTGGGGATGGTTTTGGTTTTCGGGGGCGGGTGCAAGAAATCAACGGTCTCCAACCCGACCCCGCCCGCTCCATCCTTCCCTCTCCCGATCTCCCTTTCGCCCGTTTCCGCCCTGGGGATCTTCGACCCTTCCACGGCCCGCAACCCCGCGGAGACGCGGATCTGGATGAGTGTTTCGGCCGTGGATCCCTCGATCCTGTGGCCCACGCAAAACCCCCGGGTCGTCTCGACGCGCCTGGCTTACACCGAGGACTTGGGAGGCTCCTGGACCGATTCCGGATCCGTCGTGAACCCCTGGCAAGACGTGGATCTTTCCGCGACGCTCGCGCCCCCTTTCAACGCGGGCACCTGGCAACACGAGGTCTCCAGCCTGGCGTACGATTCCGCGGCCCCGGCCGACCAGCGGTGGAAACTCCTCTGGCATCATTACCTTGTCGTCAACAATCTCCGGCAACTCGACCAGCACGCCTGGATCGCCTTGAAGACGGCCGCGTCCCCCGAGCTTCTCGCCACGGCCACGGAGATCAAGCTTTTCTCCTCGGCCGGATACGACTCGGCCAACGACACTCAAGGCGGGACGACTCAATCCCCCCTGGGAGGGCCTCCCGCCATCGCGCTCGACACGGCCTTCGGCGGCGTTCTCGCGGGCGGGGTTTTCAGTGAGCCGGGCTTGCTGGCCAAATCCTCCGGTCTCTACCTGGCCATTTTGTGCGTCACCCCCCCCAGCCAACACCGGATCGTCCTCCTCAAGTGTTGCGCCGCCTGCGACCCCACCCTCCTCGCCAGTTGGTCCTTCCTGGGCACCGTCCTCAACGTCGCCGACGCGGCGGTTTTCGGTTGCGACCAGGGGTTTTCAGCCCCCCACTTGGTGACCTCGGGCACGCGTGACTATCTCGTCGTCACTCCGGTTTCCTCCACTCCCTTCGAAGGTCATTACAACGGATGTCTCGTGTTTCGTTTTCAAGACCTGGAAACGGCGGCGTTGGAACCCGGGGGTCCGGTCACGGTGGTCAACGGGATCGCGGGAAGTTTCAACGGAGCGGGAACGT
>CAZSKE010000296.1:0-3749 GCA_964607325.1 uncultured bacterium
CTTCCATGGCCGCGGCCGATCCCTAATAGCCGCCCTCGTTATTTTCCTCGCCGTTTGCCCCTCGCGGGCGGCGGACCACACCGTCACGTACAACGACAATGTCAACACGCATCTGATCCCCTGCTACGGTTGGACCTGCGGTTGCTCGCCGACGGCCTCCGCGATGGTACTGGGCTATTGGGACAACCTGGGGAAGATGGGGGGGTCCTCGGTCGGCAAGTACCTCCGATGGGGCAACCTGATCCAGTACTACCTGGACGAGCCCGCGTTGGAAACCTACCTGGGGTCGGACGGCGTCCACTACCAATGGCAGAACACCATCCTGAGCCGCCCCCGCTTGATCCAGGAACTGGCCGAACGGATGGGGACGACCGGGGAGGAAGGGTCGACCTTCCGGTCCAATATCGCGGGGGCCATCAACAGCCTCACGGCGACGCGGGGATACGGGAATCAATGGGCGGCTTCGCTCTCCGACAACCTGGGGACCAAGGATTGGTTGTGGGACGACTTGCGCAAGGAGATCGACAACAATCGGCCCTGTGTTTGGTCCACTTCCAGCCTTACCAACGGGCATTCCACCTGCGCCTGGGGTTACACCGACGACCATTACGTGATCCTGTACAACACCTGGAACACGGCGCGGGAGGACTGGTATTACGCCTGGTATCTGGGCGATTCCGACGATCCGGTCCTCTCGACGGGAATCAACACCGTCACGCCGAGAGCCGGGTCCGTTTCGGACGATTTGGTGTGGCGCTATCCCGATGGGGGAGAGATCGTCTCGCTGTCGTCCTCCGTCACCCTCTGGTGGGACCAGTTCGGGACCGACATCACGAACGTTGACATCGATTACTCCCTCGACGGGGGATTGAGCTGGAGCGCGGTGGCTTCCTCCCAGTCGAGCTTGCCCGGCCTGAATTACCACGCGTGGACCACCCCTCCGGCCGTCGCCTCGGTTCGCGCGCGGGTCCGCGCGCGGGGATACCGGGACGCGGGACGGTCCGCCGCCGTCGCGGCCGACGGCAGTAAGCTGAACTTCACCACCACCACCCTCGCCTTGTCCCCGCCGTCCCCGCCGGCCGGGCGCACTTACGTGATCCCCCCGACGGCGACCTTGACGCCCACCCGGACCCACACCCCTACGCCCACCATCACCCTCAGTTCCACCCGGACGCTCACGCCGACCGTCACGCCCACCCTGGTGGCCGGGCAATACGTCTACCCCCAACCCGCGAGGGACATCGTCCAATTTGTTTTTTCAAACGCCGACGCGGAAAGAGTGGAAGTCAGCCTGTACAACCTTAGGGGGGTGAGCGTGGCCCGCGAGGGCGTGGACACGGTCGCGGGCGGGCGCCATGTCGTCTCGGTGAGGACGGCGGGGTTCGCGCCGGGAGCGTATTTTTATGTTCTTCGGGCCAGCCGATCGGGGCTCATCGGCAAAGGCAAACTGCTGGTGGCGCGACCGTGAGGGCGGGACCCGAAAGGCCCTGGGCCGCGCGGCGGGCGTTGGATTCACGACGACTTTACGAACGACGAACGCCCGGAAGTCAATGTAGAATAAACCAACCGCCCGAAACGGGTATTCCTTCGTGGGGAGATGAGCGAAAGTGAAAAAGCTTTCTTCCGTCCGTGGCTATCGGGCTTTCGTCATGGGGTCGTTCCTGCTCGCGTTCTTGGCCGTTTTCCCCGCGTACTCCCAGGATCTCGAGTTCGGAATGCCCGAAGCCGTTGTGACGAGTGAAAATGACGTGTCCCTCGAGGAGGCCCGTTCGGTGGCCCGACAGATGGCGGGTCAACGCTGGGACCGCCCGGCCCTGGGCGCTGTGATCCCGGCCTGCGATCGCGAGGGTCATCTGGTGGCGTATCAAATCGTGTTCCGCCTCGACGCGAAACCGTTCGGCGACGAGGCTTCGATCCGCGAGCGTGTCCGGGGATCCCGTGGCGGCGCGCGAACCGCGACCGCGCGGCCGCGCGATGTTTTCGATCCCGCCAAGGCCCACAAGTCTGAGAAATGGGTTCCGGGAGCGGCGGCCCCCGCGAACGTCTCGGCCTCGTCGCCGCCCTCGAGCCCGTTGGCCACCGGGTACCGCCAGGAGGAGTTCCCCTCGAACGAGCCGTGGCTTGGGAAAGGGGAGTACGGAACGGTGGTGGTTTCCGCCCAGAAATCCCGCGTGCCTGTCCCACGGGTGATCCACGGGTTACCCTCCTATTACACCCAGCTCGACCTGGCGGTCGAGAGGCACCAGGGTCGTCTCGGCGGTAAGGCGAGGATCAAGAAGCTCGTTTATCTCTCGCCCGCCGAGGAGTATTTCGAGATCCAGGGGACCAGCGGGACGGCGCGGGTTCACGCCCACACCTTGAGGGAAGACCCAGGCCCGGTGAAGAAAAAAGCGTCCCCACCCCGGCTCACGGCCGAGCAAAAGGCGAGAAACAACCGGCTGATCGCCGCCGAATGGGAGAAATATGGGATCCGGTAGTCTCCGCCGAATCCTGGGCGCGCTCGCGCTTCTTTCCCTCTGCGCTTGCCCCTCGCGGGCGGCGGACCACACCGTCACGTACAACGACGATATCAACACGCATCTGATCCCCTGCTACGGCTGGACCTGCGGTTGCGGGCCGACCGCCTGCGCCATGGTCCTGGGTTATTGGGACAACCTGGGGAAGATGGGAAGCTCGGTCGGGAAGTACCCCCATTGGGGTAACTTGATCCAGTATTACCTCGATGAGCCCGCGTTGGAAACCTACCTGGGGTCCGACGGCGTCAACTACCAATGGGATAACACCATCCTGAGCCGCCCCCGATTGATCGAGGAACTGGCGACGTTGATGGGAACGACCGGCGCGGACGGCAGCACCTACAGCGATCGGCCCTCGGTGGCGATCAACACCTTGGCCGCCCAACGGGGATACGGGAGCGGTTGGGCGAGTTATCTTTACGATTTTACCGGCTCCAAGGATTGGCTTTGGGCGGATTTGACACGCGAAATAGACGCGAATCGCCCCTGCGTTTGGAGCGCGCACGGAGCGACCGAAGGGCATTTCACCTGCGCCTGGGGCTACACCGACGACCGCTACGTGATCCTGTACAACACCTGGAACAACCTACGCGAGGATTGGTATTACGCTTGGTACTGTGGTGATTACAAGGACCCAGTCAACGCCACGTGGATCATCACCGTCGCGCCGAAAAACGGGTCGGTGGGGGACGACTTGGTCCTGCGTTACCCCAACGGCGGCGAGACGGTCTCGACGGCCGCCGTGACCTTGTGGTGGGACCAGTTCGGGACCGACATCACGAACGTGGATATCGACTACTCGCCCGATGGGGGTTTGACTTGGACGCCCGTGGCGGTATCCCAGTCGAGCGTGGCGGGGTTGAATTACTACCCGTGGATCAGTCCTCCCTCGGTGGCTTCGACGAGGGCGCGGGTAAGGATTCTGGGCTATCGGGACGCGGGCCGGGTGACCGCGGTCGCGGCCGATGGCAGTAAAACGAACTTCAGTTTGAGCTTGGCCGTCCTGACACCGCCGCCCACGCCGACGGCTCAAATCTATAGCATCCCCCCCACACCGACCTTCACCCCCACCATGACCCACACGTTCACGCACACCTTCACGCGGACCTTCACGAACACTTTCACGCGCACGTTCACAAACACCTTCACGCCGACTTTCACGCAGACCTTCACGCGGACCTTCACGCCCACGTTCACGCCGACCTTCACAAACACCTACACGCCAACCTTCAC
>CAZSKE010000297.1:0-3733 GCA_964607325.1 uncultured bacterium
GATTCTACGGCGACCGTGGCGACGAGGCCCTGACGGAACAATCGGCGCCGGGAACGGGTTTTCTTTCCGAGGTCTGCCGGGAATGGGAGGCCGCCGCCGCCCCCGCGCGGGAAGCGGGCATCCGGACGGTTCATCTCCGAACGGGCATCGTCTTGAGCGCGAAGGGCGGCGTGTTGGCGCGCGCCCTCCCCTTCTTCCAGAATGGTTTGGGCGGGGTGGTGGGATGAGTTGGATTTCCCTGGACGACGAGGTGGCCGCCATCGTCCACGCGATCCGCGCGCCGAACCTGTCGGGGCCTTTGAACCTCACATCGCCGAACCCGGCCTCCAACCGCGAGTTCACCCAGGCGCTTGGGAAGACTCTGGGGCGGCCGACCTTTTTCCCCTTGCCGGGATTCGTCGTGCAGGCGTTATGGGGCGAGATGGGGCGGGCATTGCTTCTCCAAGGGCAAAAAGCCTTCCCGAAAGCTCTTCTTTTCTCGGGGTTCCGGTTCGCCCATCCCGACCTGGAGGACGCCGTGCGGTTTGAGCTCGCGAGGTAAAGGCGACGGTGGCGGGTTGGGAGAGCTTTGAAAGCTGTTATTTCCACGGTGATGGGTTTTATTCCGGCGACGCGGGACCCATAATCCGGGCCGCTCGGTTACAATAAGCCGCCTCCAAACCTATCCGGGAGCCGCCATGGAAGCCATCAAGCAGTTCATCGACATATTCCTCCACTTGCGCGACAACGTCGGCAACCTCATCGCGCAATACGGGACCCAGATCTACACCATATTTTTCATCGTGATTTTCATCGAAACGGGCCTAGTGGTCTGGCCGTTCCTCCCGGGCGATTCGCTTTTGTTCACCGCGGGGGCTTTCGCGGCCCTGGGCAAGCTGAACATCTGGCTGATGTTCTTCCTTCTTTCCCTGGCGGCCGTCCTGGGGGACACGGTGAATTACTCGATCGGTCATTTCCTGGGGCCCAAGGTCTTCAAAAAGAAGAAATCCTTCTGGTTCAACCCCGAACACCTCAAGCGCACCCACGCCCTGTACGAGAAATACGGAGGCAAGATCATCATCTTGGCCCGGTTCATGCCGTTCGTCCGGACCTACGCCCCGTTCGTGGCGGGCATCGGCGCCATGACCTACCGCACCTTCATCCTGTACAACGTCATCGGCGGGGTGTCCTGGGTGGCCGTCTGCCTTTTCGCGGGTTACTGGTTCGGGAACATCCCGTGGGTTTCCAAACACTTCGAGATGGTCATCATCGGCATCATCTTCATCTCGCTGATCCCGATGATTGTCGAGTACCTCAAGCATCGGGCCGAGGCGGGGAAGAAAACCGAAAAGTCGCGGAAGACCTCCCGGCGCTGACGAGGCGAAACCCCGGCGGACGGCTTACTCGACCAACAAGGCGACGTTGGCGCTTCCCGTGTTCGTCGCGGTTTTCCATAGCGCGCCATCCTTGGGAATGTTCGCCGTGATGCTCGCCGAGGACCCCACGTAGATGGCGTTGATAAAGGTCCACCCTCCCAACGGGAAGGTGACAGTGGGGCAAGTATAGGGGAGTGTCATGGTGACGGTGGTATAGCTTCCGTCGGGGAGGTTGGTCCCAACGCTGACCGTCGCTTCGACGGTCCCTGTCGCTGAGTATGGGTTCCGCGCCGACGTCGGGGCCTCGGGTGAAGCCGGCGAGTCTTTCGAGCAACCCGCCAACGCGAGAAAGCTGACGCGGAACCATCCTATAATCGTTTTCTCATTCTGAATCGCAACGAATTTCAGCGAAAGATTTCTCCGCGGTGAGCCGTCATAATCTTGGGCGGCTTTGTTATCTGAATGAAATTTTCGGGTGAACCAGCTCGTGATATTCGAACGACGGAGAAAGCATTGCCGCGGGGTGTCCTCGAAGGCTCGGGCGAACCCCAGGCGCGAGGCTCGCGTTTATGAAGAGGCGCGACCCCGGGGGAAGAAGACTCGAGAAATGCCCTCAAAACGGCCAAAACACGGGTTTGACAACGTTTACCTTGAGGGGTAGGCTTTAGTCGTTTCCAGGACTTCTTTCCAATGGGTGACGCATGGGTATTAGTTTCCAGCGGTGGATTTTTCTACCTGTCGCGGCTTTCCTCCTCATAAGCATCGCGCCGCAACACGCCCAGGCGGGATGGGGTTTCACCTTCCAATTGTATTCGACAAACTGTCCCGCCAGCCCGGCAGTACCGCCGTTGCCTCCTATCCCCCCGTTTATTCCCACCCAAGGCGAGTGTGAATCCTTGCGCGCTTATATTCTTTCAATCAAGTCTGGTTTCAGTTGGGATCCCTGTGCGCCCGGCTGTCCGACGTACTGTGAAGTGGGTTACACCTGCAGTCCATGCACCGGGTCCGACGATGAAGGTTTTGGGGGAGGGGGCGGATCGGTCAACCCCCTTGGTGATGCGTCAGGCCAGCCGTTTTTTAGCGGACATTCCAGCACCCAAAACAGCGATTGGTTCAAGCAAACCCAGGACCGTTTCAACATGCTTGGAAACGCCGGCGCTTGGAACCAATTCACGGGGGACTCCTGGTTCAAGGGATCCTGGTTCGAAGTGCCGCCCCAGGTCCTTCTCCGGATGCCGGGCGCCACGGGACCGGACGCGGATTTTTACCACACCCTGACCCTGGCCGAGTACGGCAACGCGGAGCAGAAAAAAGCGGCGCGTAACGCCGCCAAAGCGAAGGTTCCCACGCCCGCCCCGAAAGAAAAACCGAAACCCGAGGAGAAATCCAAGGGGAAGCCGGCCGACGCGCAGGAAAGCGATTATTTTTACAAACTCCAATTGCGGCAGACGGGGCCGGTTCCCATCGGCGATGTGAGCGTCCCGCCTGTCGGCAAGTTATCCGGAACCGCCATGGTGGCGAACGACGCCGGATGGAACGCCGCCAAGCCCGCGGCGGATCTTTCCAAGGGTGGAATCTTGGACAAGATCGATTCGGCGCGGAAAGGCGTCACGGACACATTGGTGGAATTCGGCAAGGGACTGGCCGTGGACAAAATCGTCGACCAGATTCCGGGCGCCTCCTCCATTAAGAGCGCGATCGACGATGTCAACCTGTTCCGCGAGGGCTTTGAGGGGTTCACCAAGAATCTCACCGAAGGCGGTCTCGGCTCCGCCAGCGAAGTGGCGAGAGTGTCCGGCAAAGCCGATAATTCCGGCTTTTCCCGCGCCGAGGAGAACAACCAGGCCGTGCTCGACCGCACGAACCGGGAGGCCATCGAACTCCGGAACAACCAGTTCAAGGAAAAGGCCAAGGGATGGGTCACAGGAAAAATCGTTGAAGGCGCGGGGGCCCATTTCGAGGCGCCCGAAAAAGCGGGCCCGATGCAATCCATCATGAAACTATCGGAACATCCGGACGCCCCGAGGTGGTTTAGCCGATGAAAAAGACCCTCTCTCTCCTTTTATTGACGGGGGCTTTCGTTTGCGCCCGGCCCGTCCACGCGTACGAGGGATTTTTTCCCCAAGGCCTGCAAGCCCAGCGTCTTCTGCGTCTGTCGGAACTCAAACTGGACCAAGGCAAGAACGGGGCGCAAGCGAAGGTGGGCATCGGCGTCGAGCCGACCGGTCGTCCATTGCTTCTGATCAACGATGTGTTCTTCAACGTCCCCTCGGGGACGGATAAGAAGAAGCTGACCCCCTTGAGGGTGAAGGCGCCGGATGGAATCCAGAGTTTCGCGGTCATGGACGATGGCGCGCTCTTGGCGGTTTCGGGCAGGT
>CAZSKE010000298.1:0-3728 GCA_964607325.1 uncultured bacterium
TAGATTGCGGGCCGTTGAGAGCGTGTCACATTGACGCCAGGCGTGTTTTCCATAAGGGGGGCGGTCCATGAAAGGCGAGCGAAGCGCGAAGGACAAACCTAGGACGGCCAGGAGAGTCAAGAAAAGCACGCGCCTAGAGGCAACCCTCAAGGCGTGAGGGGATCTTCCCCGGTCGGCATCCTCTTGGCGGAATGTTTCAGAACCGCCCGGGGCATGGCTGGGCTTGACCTGGGGCATGAACACCTCTTCAGCAAACACCCATCCTTAGCCGGGCGTGTTTTGCAACCCTTTTGGGTTGCGACTGCCCCCAGGCTTTGGCGTGGGGGCAGGATGCAAAATCGCATTTCAGCGCCCTATGAGGCGCGCCGATGGATTCTCAGGATTTTTTCGCGCGCTTGCAGTTCAGAAAACATCGAAACAATCCGCCGAGGTTATCCCTCTTTCTCCTGGAGAACACCATCAAGACGACCGCGAGGGCCACATAAACCCAGGCGAATCCGTACCGCATGTGCACCGAGTCGATCCCGACGGATTCCTCGATCAGTGGATAGCAGGCTTGCCCGAAAAACAAGATGAACAACCAGAAGCTGTCCTTGAGCGAGAACTCGAAATCGGAAAGGACCACGACGGCAAAGAGCGATTGGGCCGCCGTCAGGAATATTTCCTCGGTCTGACGATCATCCAGATGCATGGGGGCAAAGGCTCGAGCCGACAACGCGAACGCCAAGGGCAACATGCCCACCAACAGGGTCCATTGGTTCACTTTGCTCGACAAAAGGGTGTTGAAGCTGGCGGTTCCCATGGCCCGCCAGGCGAAAAGGATGGCCACGATGAATTCGGGGGCTTCGGAGGCCAAGGGCGCCAGCCATTGGACGAGGATGAACTCGTCGACGCCCCACTGCTTCCCCGCGGCCAGCAATCCCTCCGCGAACGGCTCCGCCGCCAGGTAAATGACTACGGCCGCCAGCAGGAAAAGCGCCCCCGCCGTGAAACGCCGCGTCAAGGGCGGCCAGGACGCGATCATCCCCGCCGGGCCTCCCTCGATCTCCGGTTCCTCCACCTTCCCCCTCAGAACCCTGGAGAAGTACCAAAGGAAAAGACCGATGAACACCAGGGCGTCCATCAGGGACAAGGTGCGTTTGAGGGGGATCACAAAAGCGTACAAGGTGGCGATCAAGAGGACGGAGGTTTCGAGCGCGAGTCGTTTTTCCAACCGCACGTACCGATGCTTTGTTTTCAGCCAATACACGAACACGATGACCGGCCATCCGAACCCGATCAACAACCGATTCGAGCCCGTCATGTTGGCCGTGGCGTAGGGGATGTAGGAGGCGTCCTGACCCGCGGTCCAGGCGAAGTACACATCCACCGCGTACTCCGGTAGGACGGCCACCAAAGCCAACACCGCCAAGGCCAAAGCGGGAGGAATGTCGTACTGGGCCACCTCCGCGGACCAGGACAACAGGTAAGCCGCGGCGAAAATAGCCACCCCGGGTAACAACGGCACCCAGGGGAGCGGCGGGGGCGTCCCAGGCGCGTGAGGATGCGTCAAAATGAACAAGAGCCACTGAGTCGCCAACGCGAGGATGGCGCACAAAAACAAGACCGCGCTCTTGTCCAGCCGGTGCCGCTTTTTCTTTTTCACTCGGAACCCTCAATTGAAATTGGAAGGGCATTATAGGTGAAGCGTGCGATCAAAAAGGGTGAAAACCGCCGGCTTTCGGCGTTCGGAAATCGACTTTTAATCGCGACGCGCTTCTGGTTTCGGCGATCCGCCCCCTTGAAACACCTCGACGCGCCCGCCCACCCGCGTGTGGAAATAGTCGTCCGCGCGCCCCTGACGAACGGAAATCTCCAAGCGATCGAAGGATCCCAGAAGGGCCAGGGGTTTTCCAACGTCCGCTTGGGCGTAATGATTTCCCACCCCCCGCAAGACTTTTCGACCCACCCGAACCCGCGTTTTGTCGCCCGCCTGGGCTCCCGTCAAGTTCGTGATGAGATTTCCGAACCGGTCCACCCAAAGAACCTCCCCGCGCCAACCTCCGCGTATCCTCCGCGGTTGGGGAAGCGACGCCGCGCGAAACTTTTTCAAGGGCGGGCCCAAGCGGGAGAGCGAAACACCGCGGGATAAGGCCGCCGCGGCCGGCGCGAACAAATCCCTTCCATGGAACGTGCGACAAATTCCGCCAACTCAACCATTTTCTCGACGCGACTTCCCTCCAGCGCCGCGGCGAACAAGCCGTTGTCGGGCCCCACGAAATGAAAGCCCTCGGCTTGGAGCCCCAGGGCTTTTCGACGGCTTCCCACGCCCGGATCCACCACGGCGAGAAACACCGTTCCCCGGGGAAAAAAACCGAGGGAGGATCTCAGGAGGAAGGCGGCCGCGGTCACATTTCCCGCGGGGACCTCGTGGGACAGATCCACGACCGTGACGCGCGGCGCGCGCGAAAGAATCACGCCCTTCATGACCCCGACGTACGGGTCCGCGGTCCCGAAATCGGTGAGCAATGCGATGATGTGGGGATTCGAACTCATGGGTTCCGATGCTCCGGACGAGTCCTGGCGGCTGATGCCAACCGGCGGCGTATTCTCCCGTGTGAAACTCGAAATTCGGAACGCGGAATCTGCCGCCGAACATCCCAAATTCCAAACAGGATGCTGAAAGTGTCCCCCGTCGGGAACTTTTCGCGCCTGACTCGCGAATCGTCCTGCCGGAAATAAGCCATTCGTGGCGATTCGCTCGGACCCCGTGGCTCTTGGCGTGCTTTGCAACCCTTTTGGGTTGCTCCCTGCTAATTTCGCATGGCCTTCATGTCGTCAGTCCCGCCAAATATTCCTCGACTAATATCGGCAGGTCGTCGTGATACCCCCCCTCCAACACGGAGAAAGTGGGATAACCCGCCTGCTGGATCATCTTCCCGATGCGATGGAAATCCCGCCGCTTCAAGCCAAACTGCGTCAAGGGATCCAGATAATAAGTGTCGAAACCCATGGAAACGCCCAACAAGTCCGGTTGAAAACGGCGCACGCGCTCCAAGGCGGCTTCCAGCGCCGGAAAGTAATCCGCCTCGCCACAACCGGGGATCAGAGGCCAATTCAAGCAGTTGTCCATGGATTTGGAGCCCGTGCCCGGAAAACAGGGAAATTGATGGAGCGACGCGTACAGGAAAGCGGGACGACCCAGGCAGAACGCCTCGGTGCCATTGCCATGATGACAATCGAGATCCAGGATGGCCACGCGATTGGCCTTGGCCCGCAGGACCAGCGATTGGGAAGCGATGGCGATGGAATTGAAATAACAGAACCCCATCCCCGTCGCGGGGGTGGCGTGGTGTCCCGGGGGACGCAAAAGAGAAAAGGCGCAACGCCCGTCGATGGCGGCTTGTCCAGCGTCGAGGGCGCCTCCCGCCGACATCAGCGCCGCCCGGAAAATGCCCTCGGTCCCGGGCGTGTCCGGGTCCATGAATTCCTCGCGCTCGACAATGTCCCATACCGACTGACGGTGGACGGCAAGAACATCCTCGCGATAGGCGGGTTTCGGCTCCACGAACAAGTCGTCGGGAAGGGACGCGCGGAGGCGCTTCAGGGTGGCCAACACGCGTTGGGGATGCTCCGGGTGGCCGGGGATCTCGTATTCGCCGCATTCTTCGTTGGTGACGATCAAAAGCTTCGGTGGCATTTCCACCTCTGAATGGATTTCCGCGCGGCTCGTCTCGCGGCGCCCCCTC
>CAZSKE010000299.1:0-3714 GCA_964607325.1 uncultured bacterium
GACAGCACGGCGTTGTTCTGCACGCTACAGGGTCCCCCACTGGGAGGAATGTAATAATCCAGCACGGTAAAGGTGACCGAATCGCAATAACCGTAGCCTGGGAAACCGACGGGATAAACCCAATAAAACGAAGTGCTGTCCCCGTAGAAATTGGGGCCACTCGGGGAATTGACCCCGAACCAAGTGCCTACGTTGCCTGTGGACCAGATCTTGTAGGAAAGGGCGTTCTGCCCGAAGGCGCTTCCGCACCGACCGGCTGGGGATGCCCCTGACCGAGACGGTCACCGGGCCCGAAACGGGCCCCCCGTTGTTGCAGACACGCACGATGTAGCTAACCGGTTGTCCGCTCGCGATGCCCGAGTTCGGGCCCAGGATGGACTTTTGGATGCTCATGCTCGGCGTAGGGGTCCGGGTGGGTGTTTGCGAAGGACAATCGCATGGGAAGGTCTGGCGCATGAGATATTCCTGGTGGTCGGCATCGCCGAAACTGGATCCTCCCCACACCCAGGGGATGGTGATTCCGGCCGAATTGACCAGCGAACTCCAACCCCATGTCGGGATATCCGCGACCGAGACATAAAGGGAGTTGTTCCAGGAGTCGTCGTTGAAGTACGTCGCGTTCCACCCCGAGGGGAAGGACGGATTGTCGACCTTTCCGGCCGACAAGACCCGGATGCCGCTTCCATCACTCACGACCTCCCGGGTGTATCCGCTCGCGCAGGTGTAACGGAGGTCCCAGGTGATCCCCGCGAGGGAATACTTCGTGTCCGCGATGGCGACGGCCAGCACATTGGTCGAATTGAAACGGGCCAGCTCCGCCGCCGTAAAGGAATGGGTGGTCAAGTTGTCCTTGAAACACACGACGGGCGTTCCAGCGACGGTGACCGCGTAGGAATCGCAGGAGGATATCAGGGTCCCGTTGAAGTAAAACCGGGCCCAGTCGTCCACGTAATACGTGAGGGTCGCGCTACTGATGCCGCATCCCTCGGGATTGAAGGTTAAGGTGGGAGTGAATGTTTTCGTGGGCTGGGGGGTGCAGGTCATCAACCCGCAGGCGTCGGTGGGGGTGATCGTAAGCGAGGCCGTGGGGGTAGGTGTTCGCGTGGGCGTGAGGGTGCAAGTCGAGGGCGCGCAAACGCTGGTGGGAGAACGTGTGGGCGTGGGGACAGTGCATGGCGGGAACTGGAGCGTGGTCAAACCGAAAACCGTCGAGGGCGCGGCATAATTGCAGCTGGCGATGGGGCCCAGGGTGACGGAATAACCCCTCACATCCGTGACGATGAAGTTGAAGGGACCCATCCCCATGTTGCCGTTGTGGACCTTGTCGCCCCAATACGCGGTATTGCCCACCTGGTCCGTCATCAGCGTAAGGCTGGTATACGGCCCGAAATTGTTGCTGACCTGGACGGCGACGATCGGGAAAAGGGAGTTCGCGAACTGGATCGGCGAATACCAGGGGTTACACCCCCCCTTGAAGGAATAGGTGAGGTTCCCGGTGGGATTGTTGACATCGCGGAGGCTCAAGGGGCATTCGATGTAGTTCCACGTGACATCGATCTGTCCGAGGCTCGTGGCGGCCAAGACGGCGAAAGCCTCGGGTGAAAGGTCGAGTTGGTGGACAAGGCACGGCGAAGGGCACTGGTCGACCACCATGACTGTGACGGAATTAGCCCCGTAATGCGCCGCGATGCAGGCCCCACAGGCCGCGCCGTTCTCGTAATCCGACCAGTTGAGGGCGACATAGTACTGCGGGGGGTAGTTGCCCGCCACATAACCGCAGTTCCCGGTTCCCGGTGAAAGACTCTCATACCAGGTGGCGCGGCCCGAAAACGTTGTGGGGGGATCCCCCGGGCAATACTTCGAACTGCCGATGGTTTGGGCTTCAAGAACCGGCGTGCACGCCAGCCATGCGGCGGCGATCAGCCCTATCACGCGGGACCGGTCCCGCGGGTCCGTTTTCATTGACGCGATTTTCTTTTTCACCTCCTGATTCACGCGGGAAAAAGAAATCGCTTTCATCATTCAAGAACGGCTTTCGTTTACGTCCATAGGGCCACCCGTCGATTTCATCCCCGAAAAACCCGAATCGGCAAGCCCCGGCCCGGGCAGAAGCCGAAAAAGCGCTCACGGAAAGGATAACTCCTAGCGGAAATTTCCAATTCCATATTTGGATCATTGCTTGTGTGATATCCGCTCATGGCACATTTGAATCAAAGCATATGTTTTTTTACATCAAACGACATGGCGTGGAAAACGACGTCATTCAGGCGTTTTAACTAGCTGATAGTTGTTGTTCGTCATCGATGTTTGTTCAAGATTTACGAATAACCGATAACGCCCGATGGTCGCCGATGAGGATAGGTTGGAAGCCTCAACCGACGGCCAGCGGCGGGCGGCTAACGGAGCCGTTTGTTTGCGCGCTACTGGCGTTTCGTGGCGCCTATTCCTTGCTCCGCTTGCCCTCTTCTGGATCGGAATCCTTCCCCGTTGTTTTGGCGGTATTCAAACCCCTTTCCGGATGGTTTTCCCGGTCAATATCGGCGCAAAGCTGAGCCACCATGATATTGAGGTAAAGGTCCACATCCGGAAGATTGTCTCGATTATCCCAAGTATGAATAGAGATCATGGCCGCACCCCTTTGAAGAAGGTAGTGGTTCCGGGTAGTCGGGCCCGGCCAGTTTTCATCTTCGCCCTATAGAGGCCGGAGGGTTAAATTAGTGCAACGTGAAACCAACTTTATTTTAAGCCTTTTGGAAGCGTTCCCATTCGGTTTTCACATTGGAGGATTTGGGGGCTAAAGCCATCATCCCGAGGGCGACAACCCAAGTGATCTATACCCAATCCACAAAATAGCCACGCGGCCAAGCCAAGGTTGTTTTCGGAAATTCTTCTTGCCCCTCGGCGTTCATCCGAGTGGGTCTTTTTCTGCCAAAGCGAACCGCCGACGACTTGGGGCGCCTTTTATCTGACGATCAGCAGTTTGGCGGTGCGCTGGTCGAATCGGCTCGTGAATTGCAGGACGTACACCCCGCTGGCCACCGGGTTCCCCGCGTCGTTCTTCCCGTCCCACTGAACGACATCGTCCATCGGCGCGTTGGCCGCCCGTTCCTGCCTCAGCGTCTTCACCAGTTCCCCCGCCGAGTTGTAGACCTTCAGCGTGTAGTGACCCGCCTGGGATAAGTGCACGGTGATCGTCACCGCGGGATAGTCCGTATCGGGGTTGTAAGCGTTTCGCGATATCAGGAAACCCGTGCCCGGCGTGGGCGTCAAGGACGGCGTGCCGGTCCAAGTCGGCGTCAAGGTGCCGGTGGGTGTGCGGGTGGGCGTCAAGGATTTCGTCGGGGTCTTGGAGGGCGTGAGGCTCTTCGTGGCAGTCGAAGTCAGGGTCGGGGTCGGGGTTTTCGTCGGCGTGAGCGTGGGCGTGTAGGTGCGCGTAACCGTCCGGGTAAACGTGGGGGTCGGCGTGCGCGTGTACGTTGGCGTGAGCGTGGAACTGCGGGTCCAGGTCGCTGTCCAGCTAGGTGTCCAGGTGCGGGTGTTCGTCCAGATGAGGGTGTTCGTGGGCGTGCGCGTGAAGGTCGGGGTGAGGGACGCGCTGGGCGTCCAGGTTTCTGTCCAGCTGGGCGTCCAAGTGCGGGTGTTCGTGGGCGTACGCGTATAGGTCGGGGTGAGGGACGCGCTGGGCGTCCAGGTTTCTGTCCAGCTGGGCGTCCA
>CAZSKE010000300.1:0-3697 GCA_964607325.1 uncultured bacterium
GTCGCGGATGATCCGGATCCGCTCCAGGGTCTCCACGTCGGAATGAAGGTAGACCCCCTTGATCTGGACGTCCTTCAGGTAGCGGGAAAGGTCCTCGGCCATCTTCTTGGTGAGGGTGGTCACCAGGACGCGTTGACCGCGTTTCACCCGGTCCTTGATCTCCCCGATCAGGTCGTCCACCTGGTTTTTCACGGGACGAATCTCGACCTCGGGGTCCATGAGCCCCGTGGGACGGATCACCTGCTCGGCCACCCGCCCCTTCGCCAGGGCCATTTCCTCGCGGGCGGGAGTGGCCGAAACAAACACGACCGGGCCCACGCGTTTCAAGAACTCCTCGTATTTGAGGGGGCGATTATCGATCGCGCAAGGGAGCCGGAAGCCGTATTCCACCAGGTTTTTCTTGCGGGCGAAATCCCCGTGTTGCATGGCGTGCAATTGGGGCAAGGTCGCGTGGGATTCGTCCACGAAAGTCAGGAAATCCCCCGGGAAATAATCCAGCAAGGTAAAAGGGGCCTGACCCGGTTTGCGGCCGTCGAAATGACGGCTGTAATTCTCGACGCCCTGGCAGTAGCCCATTTCCTCTATCATCTCGAGGTCATACGTCGTGCGTTGCTCAAGGCGTTGGGCTTCGACAAGCTTCCCCGCCGCCGTGAGTTGCCGCAGTCTCTCCCGAAGCTCGTCCCGAATGGCCCCACAAGCGGATTTCAACTCGTCGTGCGGCATCACATAGTGTTTGGCGGGATACACCGCGAGAACCTTGCGGCGGGACAACACCCTGCCGGTCACCGCGTCCACCTCGGAAATCCTCTCGACCTGGTCCCCGAAGAACTCGACCCGAAAAGGGTTGTCCTCGTACGCCGGGAAGATTTCCAACACATCCCCGCGAATCCGGAGCTTTCCTCGCGTGAACTCGATCTCGTTACGCGTGTATTGGACGTCCACCAGATTGCGCGCGAGATCCGCCGGTGAGAGGGTTTGTCCTTCCCGCACCACCAAGTGCATTTTCTTGTAGTTCTCGGGATTTCCCAAACCGTAAATACAGGACACCGAGGCCACCACGATCACGTCCCTCCGTTCCTGAAGACAGGCCGTGGCTTCCAACCGCAAGCGGTCGAGTTCCTCGTTGATCGTGGCGTCCTTCTCGATAAACAGGTCCCGATGAGGGACATAGGCCTCGGGCTGGTAATAATCGTAATAACTCACGAAATACGCCACGGCGTTCTTCGGGAAAAACTCCTTGAACTCACCGTAAAGCTGGGCCGCGAGCGTCTTGTTGTGGGAAAGGATCAGGGTGGGCCGTTGGACGGCCTGGATCACCTGGGCCATCGTGAAGGTCTTGCCCGATCCCGTGACCCCCAGGAGCACCTGGTGGGGCGCGCCCGTTTTCAGGCCTTCCACAAGCTTGGCGATGGCTTGAGGCTGGTCACCCGTGGGCTGGTAGTCGGAAACTAGATCGAAGGACATGGTCCCATTCTTCTCCGGAAAGGCCATCCGGATCAAGACATCGACGGCAAATACGCCCCGACGCTCACCCAAGGGAACCGGTCGCCGATCCCCCCGGAGATATGCCGATGAAACGTCGGCCTCCGGTATTTACCACGGATTCACGCGGAACCACACAGAGGATGCTTCGGGTTTGATCCCACCCACCACGACAAGGCGCGCATCGAAGGGGGGTTGTTCCAAACGAGGATTGACTGTCGCGGGTGTTTTCATCGAAGGCGGGTCCACAAAAAAAGGGCCCGGCTCGCCTCACTTCGCGAACCGGGCCAAGGCAACGGCGTGAATCAGTACAGGACGATATCGTCCACCCACATGTCAAAGTCCGTTCCAGGCCCGAACTGCCATTGAAGGGCCGAAATGGCCGCCGGGTTGAAGCCACCCGGAGGCTGATACCCGAAATTTTCCGTGGTCAAGGACGAGAATGGCACGTCGTACAACATCCAAGTGTCCGTGAGAGTCAACACGATCCCGAAGTCGTCGTAGCAACAGTTGTTGTACTCCTTGCCGTCGTCATATTTGGGGCAATCATCGGGGGACGCGCTTTGGCAGATATTCCCGGCGGGATCGGTCTCCGCCGTGGGGATCTTGAAACGGACCGAGGTGGCCGCTCCCGTCGAAACGCGCGCGTAGAAGCGGATCCCGGTGAAATTCCCCCCGCAAGACAAGTCGTAGAAGGCTTTGGGTTCCGTCAGGTTCAAGCCCAACCCGGCGCCCCAATCCGTGTGGCCGGTTCCGGTGAAACGGGCGGCGAAATTGGAGGAGCCGGCGCCCGGCGAGCTCATGGTGAACAGCGACCCCCCGAGCGGCCAGAGTTCGCCCGTGTTGTCCGTGAAGGTGTACCAATACCCACCCCGGAAGGCGTCCCCGGTGCTTCCGCAGGACGGCGCCATGAAAACGGTGGCTTGGTTGTTGTTGTCCTCCATGTTATCCACGGGACGGCAATCCGGCGTCGGGGTGGGAGGCGGGACGTCGTACACGAACGCCACGTTGTCCACTTCGATGTCGAAATCGTTGCCCGACGGGGCGTTGGCTTGCCACTGCATCCCGTAGCATTCCCAGATATCCGGGATGGGATAGGTGGCCCCTCCCGTGTACCAGCTGGGACGGTTCATCGCGGACCAGAACACCGTGACCGGTTGCCAAGCGCTATCCACGACAAGATCCTGGCCGAAGAAGGCGTCGCAAACCGAGCACCCTCCCCGGGTGTCGTTCGGGTAATCCACCAGGGAATAGCGCACCGACGACACCAAGCCGCTCGGGCGCCGTATGTCGAACCGCACGCCCGTGTAGAGGGAAACGTCGAAGAGGAGGCTCGTGTCGGCGTTGAAATTGAATCCCAATTGGGCCCCGAAGGTCGTGCATCCGGTACCGGTCATCTTGATGGCGTATCCGGCTCCGCCGGCGCCGGGAGTGACCGGGACGAAAGGCGAGGGACCGACACTCGTGCATCCAGGGTCGCCGAGGATGAACCAGGAGCCGGGGGACCCGGCCGAGGCCAATCCGGGAATATCGTTGATCAGGATGTCGTTATCCTCGAGGTTGTCGATGCCGATGGGCGGCGGAATCGGGGTGGGCGAGTAAGTTTCTGTCGGGGTCAAGGTCCGGGTGCGGGTGTAGGTCGGCGTGGAGGTGTACATATTGGTGTGGGTGCGAGTCATGGTCGGGGTGCGTGTCCGCGTGGGTGTCGCCGAGGGGGTGCCGGGGGTGAGGGTGTGCGTGTTCATCCCGACGGGCGAGGAGGGATAATTCCGTTTGCATCCCACGGAAAGGGACAAGGCCAAAAGGGGTATCCCCAGCGCCGCCGCGAACACCCAGCGTTCCTGTCTCATCCAAGCCCCCTCGAGAATCTAGATGGTCACGTCCCGTCCCACGAACGTCGCGACTGTAAAAACCGCCCGGCCGGAGGCGCGCCCCCGGCCGGGCCACGACCCATCAATAGAACTCGACGTTGTCCACCATGAGGTCGTACCCATACATCCCCGCGGTGTATTGCCATTGGCACGCGAAGATGTCCGTCAGGGCGAATCCCTCGACGGGCGTGGAGCCCCAACCGGCGTCCTGCGTCATTCCCGAGAACGGAAGCGACTTTTGGAACCACGTGGCCGCCGCCGAGGGAAGGAACGTGTTCCCATAATCATTACTGCAATTGGCCGCGCAGGTTCCGCCTTGCGATATCGGAGTGGTTCCCACCGAG
>CAZSKE010000301.1:0-3680 GCA_964607325.1 uncultured bacterium
TCTACTGCTCAACTGTTCCAATGCTCGATTGCTCTAGCCATTTTCGCCGACGGCGAAAATGGCTGGGAGACTAGGATTCGAACCTAGATAAATGGGTCCAGAACCCATTGTCCTACCATTAGACGATCTCCCAACGCAGGAACCCGCGGAGGAAGGACGCCTCCCACGGGTAGGGGCGGAATTATACCGAACCCCCTCCTTCTTCCCAAGTGGTTTATGGCGCTTTCAGATGCGACAACGCCTGTTTTTTGGCCGCAGTTTGGCCAAACCACATCCTGCCACCTTTATTCTCTGGTGTGCCAGTTCCAGACTTGTCCCGAGGGAGGACTGTTAGGTACGGACGAGGGAATCATACCCCTTCCCATGGCACGGCCGTAGAGGTTCGACACGGGGCCGGATTTTCTGGGACGAGGTGTCTGTGCCGGTTGTTTGTTGCCGCGAAAACCCCAGGCCGCTTTGGTTAACAAATATGTGGCGATTCGCGCGGTGTGAATGGCCTTGCCGGGCTACCGGCGTCGTATAAAACGGTAGATAAGAAAATCACTGCGTTTCGGATCAAGGGGCGCGCGGAGATAATCGCCCCAGGACTCTTCCAGTTCAAAACCACATGACTTGGCAAGACCCAGAATCGTCTCGTGATCCGTCAGGATGAATTTCACCGGTAACACAAGATCGCTTGTCAGATCGCCCGCCGGCGTTGTTTCACGGTATGTCTGCTCACCGGTGACCCGGGTCGATACAGGGTCATAACGGTACATCCCGGAAACCGACAACCGGTTTCCGTTTTCCAAAACATTCTGCCCGAAAGAGTGGATGCGCCCATCGAGTTGGGCGGATCGAGTGATCGGATTCTGCAATGAGCAAGTAAAGCGACCTCCGGAGCGAAGGAGCCGGTAAATGTTTTTGAGGGCCGTTTCCTGCTTTTCCAGGCTTTCCAACTCGGCGATCGAGTGGAAGCCGAGGAAAATCCAACCGTAACCACCCGGAAGACGGGTAGCGCCGATATCCTCGTGGAAGAGGTCGGCTCGAAGTCCCTCACGGCCTAGTTTCTCGCGGAATCGACGAAGCATGCCGGCCGAGTAATCGACACAATCGAGTTTCATGCCCGCCCGCAGAATACCCAACGAGATCCTGCCAGTGCCGCACATCAGCTCCAAACGCGGCTCTGGATGGGCGCGAGCCTCATCCACCCAGAATGGGATGTCGGCCTCGGTGGTTACATAGGCATCGTACCAATGCGCGACACGATCGAAATCGATGGATTTTGTGTTCTCTCGATCACTTTTCACGGCTCATCCCCTTCTTCCGTATCCCGAACCCATGGAGGGTCACCCCTGGTTGCCTATTTGACTTTATCGTACCCCAATTTGGCGGCCTGGCAGAGGAAAGGATTAAGCCGGAATATTTGGACAAGTGTAAAATGTTGTTTCGCCCTGTAGCGTGCCCTGAAGTAGAGCTTTCAGCACACTTCAGGGCCGAGCCCTGTAGCGTGTTTCGAATGACAATGAGAAACTCTGCTACAGGGGCCTGGCCCAAAAAATCCATATCCGCCGCCGAATGACGAAGAAGGGAAACCTCAGTGGACATTCCACGCATATTCAACGTTTCTGAAAGCGCCCATCGCATCCACGATCCGTTCACGCCCGAGAAACTCGCGATCCTGGGCGCGGCGTTGAGAATGCGGCCCGGCGCGAATGTGCTCGACCTCGCTAGTGGTTCGGGCGAGATGCTGTGCACCTGGGCCCGCGATCACGGGATCCGCGGCGTCGGCGTGGACATGAGTCCCTTGTACGTCGAGCAGGCGAGGCGACGCGCCGAGGAACTGGGGGTCGCCGATCGGGTGAGGTTCATCCACGGGGACGCCGCCGGCTACATCTCGGACGAGAAGGTCGAGGTGGCGGCCTGCGTCGGGGCCACCTGGATCGGCGGAGGGGTCGCCGGCACCGTCGAGCTCCTGGCGAAGAGCCTCCGCCCCGGCGGGATCCTCCTTATCGGGGAACCCTATTGGCTGAAGATTCCACCGTCCGAGGAGGTCGCGAGGGGATGCCGCGCCACTTCCATCGCGGACTTCCTCCTACTTCCGGAACTGATCGCTTCATTCGGGAAACTCAACTACGACGTCGTGGAGATGGTCCTGGCGGATGCGGATAGTTGGGACAGGTACGAGGCGGCCAAATGGATCACGATGCGCCGGTGGCTCGAGGCGAACCCCGGCGACGACTTCGCGAAGGAGGTCCGTGCCGAACTGGACACGGCTCCCGAACGTTACGCCCGGTACGCCCGCGAATACCTGGGTTGGGGCGTGTTCGCGATCCAGCGGAGGTGAGGGAAGACCCTCGTCTTGGAATGGGTGACGCGGGATTTGCACAGGTTACGCCGAGGAGTCCGTCCCGTAATTGTACGGAATAATTCCGTACAATGTGATATCGTGGGGGTGGAGGGGTACCATGGCACGAGCGACAAACGCCAAGGAAGAGCGCATCGAATTGAGGGTGAGACCGCAGGATAAGGCGCTCCTCAAGAAGGCCGCGGAGGCCCAAGGCCTGAGCGTGAGCACCTATGTCGTCATCCGGTCCCTGGTCGCCGCTCACGAGGATATCGAACCCTCCAGACGATATACCGTCTCGGCCAAAGACCACGATCTGTTTCTGGGCCTCCTTGACGAGCCGCTGAGGCCGAATGCGCGTCTCAAGGCCGCCGCCCGCCGTTATCGGTCCGAAGTGTCCTGAGCCGCGTCCATGCCCGGCCCCCCTTGGCGCGTCGTCTCCATCATCGATGGACCCTTCGTGGACGGGTTCGATTGCGATATCGCCGTCCTGAACGATTATCTCAAGCGGTATGCCGGCCAGAACCATCGCAAGGGATTTGGCCGAACCTATGTCCTGATCCCGTCCTCGGGACCTCCGGTCGCGATCGGTTACCACACCCTCTGCATGGCTCATTTGGAGTTCGAATACCTCTCCCCGGCCCTCAGGAGGAGACTGCCGCGTTACCCCGTCCCGGCGGTGCGTTTGGCCAGGCTGGCGGTGGACCGAAGGTGGCAGGCAAGGAAACTTGGTGAACTGCTTTTGGTGGATGCCATACGGCGTTCGGTCCACGCGGCCGGGCTGGTGGCCGCCAAGTTCATGGTCGTTGACGCCATCGACGCCAAGGCCGCGGCTTTTTATGAGCGGTATGGTTTCAAGCCGATCGAAGGCAGGTCACGCGCCCTTGTGGCGTCCCTTGATTCGCTCCGTCAAATCGATCGGGATTGATATTTGCCCGCTAGAGCCAGTGTTTAGTGTGGCCCGCCCCGAGCACCGTCGAGGGGCTGACGGCAAAATTCAATTTTGACGAGCACCTGCCCTGTACCGTGCCCTGAAGTAGAGCTTTCAGCACACTTCAGGGTCGAGCCCTGTAGCGTGTTTCGAATGACAATGAGAAACTCTGCTACGGGGCTACGCCATGCACCGTGATGCGGCAGGCATCTCTGGTGCATGGACCCCAATGTTCACAAGTGTGATACTTATCATAAACATCGTAACAAAAATGGTGGTATATACCTTTCGGGTTTTTTTACCCAGAGGGAACAATACATGCGTTCATTCCGCCTGCCGGTGATGTTGGTATTGATGTGTTCATTGTTTGTGGGGTGTAACAAAATTCTTTCCGGATTCGTCATCTAGCGTGGCATAAAAACC
>CAZSKE010000302.1:0-3657 GCA_964607325.1 uncultured bacterium
CAACGAGCCGTCCTCGAAGGTGAGGGTCACGGTGAAATTGTCCTTGCGGCTGTAATGGTTTGTGGCGGGCCGGAGGGCGCGCGCGTCTACCGTGGCCACGCGAGCCCCGGTGAGAAACGTGAAAAGGTCGTACAAGTGGCAAGCCTCGCCCAGATTACGCCCGCCCCCTTCCTCGGTATGGACCCAGTGGTCGAGGGGGATGTAACCCGCGTTCATCCGGTATTGGATCACCAGGGGATTCGACCGGCCCTCGACCAGGCGCTTGACCTCGCGGGCGTATTTCGAGAATCGCCGGTTGAAGCCGGTCAACAACACCGGCTTGCCCTTGCCCTCCTCGGCCGAATAGAAACCCTCGATGGCGTCCAACTCCGGGCCGGTCAGCGCCAAGGGTTTTTCGACCAACACGTGTTTTCCGGCCTTCAGGGCCTCGAGGGCCAGGGAGGCGTGCAGGTTGTGGCGCGTGGCGATCAAACACGCGTCCACATCCTTGTCCGCGATCACCTTGGACCATTCGGTGGTGGCGTAATCAGCCGCGAACTGCCTGGCCGTGGCGGAGGCGTTGTGGCCGGTCCGGCTCATCACCGCCCTCAAATGAAACGAGTCCCGCAGGGCCTTGAGGTTAGGCAAGTGCATGCCCTTGGCGAACCCTCCGGCTCCCACTAAGGCCAGTCTCACGGCGCCGGCGGGCGCGGCAGGCGCGAAGGGGTTCGGAACGACCCGAACCGGGAAACCCGCCTTGCTGAAATCCGGGTACGACAAAAGGACCATCAAGGGCTTGGCGCCCGGTTTCCCAAGCGCCTCATACGCCTCGCCAGCCTTTTCCACCGGGTAGGTGGCCTCGATCAACTTATCCAGGCGAACCTTTTTTTCCGCCAGCAAGCGGAGGTACTCGCCCATGTTCCGGTTCTCGGTCCAACGGACGTAAGCGGCGGGGTAATCCAGCCCTTTTTCCTCGTAGATCCGGTCGTAACGTCCCGGGCCGTAGGAGGTGGAGACGAGAAAATCGATCTCCTTGGGGTAGAAATCGGCCCGATGTAGGTCAAGTCCCACGTCGCCCACCAGCACGACGCGTCCCTTGCGGCGGCACATGCGGAACGCGGTGGAGACCAGCTCGTTCGACGCCGTGGCCGCGGTGATGATCACCCCGTCGGCCCCCAACCCGTCGGTCAATCGCGCCACTTGATCCGCGGGACGCGAGGCGTCGGGATCCAAGCCAAGATCCATGCCGTTCTCGATGGCGCGATGGACCCGGGCGGGATCCAGGTCGCTTCCGATCACGCGACACCCGTTGGCCTTGAGGAATTGAGCCGTGAGTTGGCCCAGAATCCCCAAACCGATCACCACGAAGGTCTCGCCCAAGGTGGGCTGGGCGCGACGAACCCCCTGAAGCGCGATGGCGCCCAAGGTCACGGTGCAAGCCTCCGGATACCCGAGGTTCTCGGGGATCGGCGCCGTCAGGTTGCGGGGCACGCGGATGATCTCGGCGTGGTGCGCGCATTGGGCCCCGGCGCAAGCCACGCGGTCACCGGGAAGCGCGTCCTCCACGCCGGCGCCCACGGCGATCACCTCGCCCGCGGCCGAATACCCGGTCGGGTCCCCCGCGGCCAGTTTCCCCTCGATCTGGCTCTTGGTCCTCAACAGGCCTTGGGAGGCCACGAGCTCGAAAACCCGCTTCACCTTGCCGGGATCCTTCATGGCCCTTTTCCAAAGAGGCAGGTTGGAGGTCTTCAGGCCGCTCATTTCGGTGCCAACCGAGATGCAGGAATGAGAGACGCGCACGAGCACGCATCCCGGCTCCACTTGCGGCGCCGGCACGTCCTCGGTGACGGCCTTGCCTTGACGAATGAGCACTTGTTTCAACGCCAGACCCCCCGGGTGTCGATGATTCGCTTTCCCTTGAGAAGATTCCGGTCGAGACTCGCGAAATCCCGGTGGTTCACCAGCAAAACCACCGTCGAGGACGACCTCAAAGCCTCGGCGCACCCGCAGAGCGTCACATGGGGAAAACGGGCCAGTTCCTTCGGAAGGGACGTGACGTTGGGCTCCACGGCCAGGATTCGGAGTTTGCGATCCGCCGCGAGACGCTTGACCACTTCCACGGCCGGGGATTCCCTCAAGTCGTCGATGTCGGCCTTGAAGGCGAGACCCAGGCAGGCCACCGTCTTTTCCCGGGACTTGCGCAACACCTCGCGCACCTGTCGGGCCACGTGGCTCGGTTTGCCGTCGTTCACCTCGCGAGCGGCGCGGATGATACGGGATTCCTTCGGCGCGGAATCCACGATGAACCACGGGTCCACCGCGATGCAATGCCCGCCCACGCCGGGGCCCGGCTGAAGGATCTTCACCCGCGGATGGTGGTTGGCCAGGGAGATCAATTCCCACACGTCGATGCCCAACCTCTCACAAATGAGGGACAGTTCGTTGGCGAAGGCGATGTTGACGTCCCGGAACGAGTTCTCGGTCAACTTCGCCATTTCGGCGGTCCGGGCGTTCGACTCCAACAACTGGCCCGTCACGAAAACACGGTAAAGGTCCTTGGCCATCCGCGTGGCCTTCCGGGTCAAGCCGCCGATCACACGGTCGTTGCGTATCAATTCCTGGAGGATATTCCCCGGCAGGACCCGCTCGGGGCAGTACGCGGCCTGCACGTCCGCCTTCTCCCCCTTCTGGTGGGGGAACGTGAGATCCTTCCGCGCCGCGGCCAACTGCCGGGCCATGCGTTCCGTGGTGCCCACCGGTGAGGTGGATTCCAGCACCACGAGGTTGCCTTTCTTGAGGACCGGGGCGATGGAGCGCGCGGCGGCGTCCACATACGCCAAGTCCGGCTTGCGCTTGCCCTTGAAGGGCGTGGGCACGGCCAGGATGAAGACGTCGGCGCTCTCCGGCCGGGAGACGGCCCGCAATTTGCGATCGGTCACGGCTTGGCGCACCACGGCGTCCAGGTCCGGCTCCACGATGTGGATGCGGCCTTGGTTGACGGCCTCCACGGCTCTTGGGTTCACGTCGACCCCCACCACCTCCACGCCCCGGGAGGCCAGGGTGGCGGCGGTCGGCAATCCGATGTAGCCGAGCCCGATGACGGAAACCTTGCGGTATGGAAGCTTCAAGACTGCCCTTTCATTCGGTGACGAAGGTTATTGGGAAACCAGGACCCGGGCCCCTTTGGGGGCGCGGGATGAAACCCCTGACAAGCGCTTGATCAGAGGTTTTATTTTATCCAAAAGAACGACCCGGCGGGGAAAAACGGCCTTTTACAGGCCTCGAGCCTCGGCCACGAGGATGGAAACAATGCGGGCGGCGGCTTTGCCGTCACCGTAAGGGTTGTGGGCTCGACACATGCGGCGATACGCCGACGGGTTGTCCAGCAGGCGTTCGGTTTCCCGGACGATCCGTTTGTCGTTCGTCCCCACCAGTTTGACGGTCCCGGCCGTCACGGCCTCGGGGCGTTCAGTCGTGTCCCGCATCACCAACACGGGTTTGCCGAGCGACGGGGCCTCTTCCTGCACGCCCCCGGAATCGGTCACGATGATTTCGGAACGACTCATGAGGTACACGAAGGGCAGGTAGTCCTGGGGCTCGATCAAGTGAACGCGCGAAAGGCCGCCCAGGATACGCTTCACGGGCTTCTGGACGTTGGGGTTCAGGTGCACCGGATAG
>CAZSKE010000303.1:0-3656 GCA_964607325.1 uncultured bacterium
CAAACGCCTTTCTCGTCCCAGCTGGTCGCCGAAAGGGTTTCGTAACTGCGGCTTATTTCCTGGGACAGGTTGGTCAACACGAAAAAACCCGGGAGGATCAACAACAGCATCACCGTGGTTGTCGCCAAGAACGCCGCCAGATTGGGTCTTCCACCACACCATCTCCGAAAGCTCGCGTAAATGGGGTGGAACACCATGGCCAAAATCAAGGCCCATAGAAAGGAGGGAATGAACGGTTCCATCAGTAGAAAAAGCAGCCAGAGGAGAACGGCCAAAAGGACCAGGAACACCGCCGCGAACAGGTTTTGCCTGGTGAAAATTTTTAAGGTCTTTATCACGTAACACCTCTCAATATTTACGGCATCTTAAACCAAGCCTTGCCGAAAAAGCACCCACTGCTAATAAACGGAACGATTCCAGCCCCGGGGGGTCTAAAGAAAGATCGGAATGGGCTGGAAAACCTAAAAACAGGGCATAAAATCAAGCCATGCGTGAAACGCCCCCCGTGAAAGACCCCTATTCCCGACTCGCCTGGGCTTCGGTTCTCCGCCAAGCCCTTGATTGGATTTGGGTTTCCGCCGCCGTGGGGATCCTGTTCAACGCTTTCCACCCTTCCGGCATCGAGTTAAAAGTCAAACCCCAAAAAGCCCTGTCGGTCCCGGCCCCTCGATCCTCCCCTCCCGAAACCTACAAGGGATGGAACCTCCCCGACCGGCGAGGAACCACGGCCTCGAAACCGGCCGTCGCGTCCCCGGCCTCGGAGGGCCCCCGACTGGTCTATATCGGTTTGTTGGGGGCCAAAAAAGCGTTCGATGAGCAAAGCGCCGCCTTTATCGACTCCAGAAAAGCCGAGGAATACGCCGCGGGACACATTCCCGGGGCCCTTAATTTTTACGCGGATGATTTCGATCACTGGGCTGGCCAAGTTCTCCCCAGGCTCGACCCGGCCAAATCCTACATTCTTTATTGCACCGGTTCTGAATGCGATCTTTCCAAGGAACTGGCGGCAAAACTCGACCAGCAAGGGTTCAAGAGTCTCAAGGTTTTTTTCGGCGGATGGCCCGAATGGACCCAAGCCGGATACCCAACACGAGAGGGCCCCAACCCGTGAACCGTGAAAGCGCGATGGATTGGCTTCGAACTCTCGCCCGTTTGTTCTGCGGCGCGATCCTGGTGTACGCCAGTTCCGACAAGATCGGCGCGGCGGACACTTTCCGTCATTTCGTGACCGGTTATCTCCTGATACCGGACGCGGTGGTTCCGTTACTGGCGGTCTTTGTTCCTTGGCTGGAATTCCTGGCGGGCGCGGGCTTGTTGCTGGGGTTTCGTTGGAGGGGGGCCGCTCTGGTTTACTGCGGCTTGATGCTGGTGTACTCCATTTTTATTTCATGGAACCTGATCCATGGGGTTCCCGTCGATTGCGGCTGTTTCCCCGGCGAAACCGAACATTTCACCTGGTGGACCGTACTCCGCGATTTGGCCTTGCTGGTTCCCGGGGGATTCGTCCTGGGGTCCCATGGAACCCGCGCGTCCTTGGATGCTCTCTGGAACCGATCCACCCCATAAAAAAAAGGCGGGGCGAAGATCGCCCCGCCTTTCACACACCCCAAAAATCAGTGGCTGATCCGGATCTCAGCGCGGCGGTTGGCGGCCCGGCCGGCGGAGGTGTCGTTAGTCGCCACCGGAACGGAACTGCCCTTGCCCGACGTCGAAATCTGGCTACCGGAGACGCCGTTCGCGATGAGTTCGTCCTTGACGGCTTCGGCTCGCGCCTCGGAAAGCGTGACGTTGTTGTCCTCGTTCCCGCGGCTGTCCGTGTGACCGGTCACCTTGATGGCCGACTTCTTGTCCTTGGCCAGCACAGCTCCGATCGCGGCGATCTTCGCCTTGGCGGCGTTGGTGAGCTTGGAACTGGAGGTGGCGAACAAAAGGTCGCCCTTCAGGTTCACCACGACGTCCTTGCCTTCCTGCTTCGTGTCCGCGATCTTCGAGAGCTCGGAGGCTTGGGCCGAAACGCTCTGAGTGACCTTGTTCACCGCGGCTTTCACCTTGGTCGCGCCGTCGTCAGACTTGGCGTTGTATCCCGTCGCGCAGCATCCTCCAACCCAAAAGCAAATGGCCGACAATAGTATTAAACGTTTCACTTAAAGAACTCCTTAAGACGTATTTTGCGGCCACACTTCCCACCGCAGCGTAATGGAGTTTACCCCAAATTATCCCCGAAAATAAACCATCATGAGGACCACCCCCCCAAAAACCACCCGGTAAAGCGCGAACCCCCAAAGGGACTTTTTTCTTAAAAAACCCATGAAAAACCGCAAGGAAATGTATCCGGCAAGCCCCGCGGCTACCATCCCGACGAATACCGCGAGGCCTTCCCCGGGGTGAAATCCCTCAAAAAAATGGCGACTTTCCCACACCACGGCCCCGGCGGTCAGGGGAATGGACATGAGAAAAGTCAGACGCGCGGCGTCCGGTCGTTTCAACTCGAGAAACCGGAGCGCCGTCAAGGTGATTCCCGACCGTGAGACACCCGGCATGATGGAAAGCGCTTGCGCCAATCCCACCCACAAGGCGTCCCGGCGACGCGTTTGGGACAAGTCGACTTTCCTGGAACGCCAACGATCCACGACCCCCATGAGAATGCCTCCCAGGATCAAGGCCATCGCGACCCGTTGCGGGGCGCGGAAATAAGTGGCCGCCGCGTCCTCAAGGAAAAGGCCCGCAAGAACGGCGGGTAAGGTGGCCACGACCAGGATGACGCCCAATCGTTTATTTTCCCTTTCGGACGCCGAATCCTTGGGACTCCACCAGCATCGCGTCATGTCCCAAAGGTCCTCCCGAAAATACACGCAAGCCGCGATCAGGGTGCCGGCGTGAAGCGCCACGTCGAACGCGAGCGAATTCAAAAGAGCGCTCTCCCAGCCGAGAAGCGGTGGAATCAGGGTTAAATGAGCCGAGGAAGAGATCGGCCAGACCTCCGTGACGCCCTGCACCACCCCCAATAGGATCGCTTGCCATACAAGTATCATCTTGACCTCCGGGCGCGAGTTTCTCGGATTAAGACTCTTTCATGTCGCTCAAGAAAAGAGCCCCTTTTCACGAAGAGGCCTTTTCACCCTGATCCCATTTTTCCAGGACTTCCCGAACCCGGTCACGCGCCGTTTTTTCTTCCGAAGTCCTGTGGAGAAAGGCTTCCAGAACCTTTCGACCTTGCGCGGTTTTTCCCGAACGACGGAAAGCCAAGGCGAGATTGAATGTCAGCTCGAGGGAAAGGCTCTCGCGGAGCGGCTCCAACAGCCTCAACGCTGTTTCCGCTTGATTCCACCGGCCAAGACTCGCCGTGTACGCCAGGAGGATCGACTCGTCCTTGGGGGCGCGGCGATGGGCTTCCGCCAGGCATTCCAACTCGCGATCACCGTCATTCTCCTCGCCGTACAACCGCGCCAGTAAAATCCAAGGCGTGGTGGTCGTGGGGGATGACTCCCCTATTTCCCGAAGCCGGGCCAAGGCCTCGTCCCGCCGATCGGCTTCCACAAGCAACCGGACCATTTGCTCGAGCGCGCCCGGTTGATCGGGGTCCAATTGGATGGACGTGTTGAGGTGTTCCCAGGCTTCCTCGGTTTTTTCCAAGGCCAGACACGCCTTGAACAAAT
>CAZSKE010000304.1:0-332 GCA_964607325.1 uncultured bacterium
TTGAACTCCACCGTTCCCATCATGTCCGCGCCTGCCGTATCCCCCGGTTTAAGGTCATCCACTGCGGTATAAAAATCAAACTCCCGGTCCACCGCGTGGGTCGAGATGGCATGCGCCACCTGGCAGGCGGCATCCTGGTTTTTCTCCGGCATATCCGCAAGCATTCGTCCGAAGAGCGCCACATCCACCGACTTACCGCCATCCATCACCTTTTCAAGCGCCGACACCAATTCGGGCGACGCCCCTTTTGCCGCCTCTTTTTTTGCTTTTCCACCCTTCTTATCACCCTCAGACCGTTCAGATTTTTTTATGTCCTTCCATTGGTCGTGTAT
>CAZSKE010000304.1:354-3649 GCA_964607325.1 uncultured bacterium
ACAAAAGATATTGGTTTTTCCCATCATCCTTGATCGTAAGTTCGATTGTGGCGAGGGCCTGGCTGACTTTTTCTACCGCAGCCCGCTCGTCATGTCCCTTTTTCATGAGCAATTTTACAAGAGCATCCGATAACCGTTTAGTCCGGATCGCTACATCCTCCGGGGCCAACTTACCCTGTTCCACCATCCCGGCGAAATAACGACGAACGGACCGTTTGAGACATTGGCTTGAGACCCTAGCGCGACGCGCTCCCCCGAAAATGGCGTCCTTGGGGGCCCCAGTGTCATCGCGGTTCAAGTTTGACGGGGCGAAGTTTTGCAAAACATGGATTTCGATTAATTTCTTCATTTCACTTCCTCCTGTGGTTGAGTGTCATCGTCATCCGAGATCGGGTTCCAGTTACGATAGAATTCTTTCGCCCATTTGTTCTGGACCCATTTTTTTTCGTGGCTCCAGAAAATCAGGTCATTCAACAGTGACGAAAAATCCAACGGATAATCCTTTAAAAGTGCGGTCATTTGGCGCAACCGGTAAGCTAACTGATCCTCGTCCGCATCAAGGAGCGCGATGAAACGCCGTTCGAAACTCGCCTGCTTTTCATTTTCAAAACAATAACAGGAACAGGCTTTCGCGAGGGTTTCCGGCCTTGCTTCGCCTTCCCCCTTCCCCTGTTGAGCCCAAAGTCCAGCCACCAAATAGTGAACTTCTCGTCTCCATCCATTTTCCTCGCCTTTTACAAATGGCTCGACATAGGGATATGCGGATGGATAGGCGCCAGGTTCAAAGGCTAAACTTCGCCTCAAAACAGCCTTTATCCGAGTATCTTTCCGACTCAACTCCCCCAACCATTCAATGAAGCCGCTCATGCGACCTCCTTTTCTGGGTTGATTTGCTTATTAAGGTCTCTGATCTTCTGGAGAATCGGGCCTTCGGCCTTCGCCAAGGCCCGGATGGCCCAGGAATCACCCAACGAAATGGACATCCGATGTTGTTCCCACGCATCGCGCAGGGTATTCCTGACGACAACCAGCCATTCCAAGCGGATATCATCCGGATTTCGACTCGAACTATAACCACCGAGTATCTCGTGGAATTTCGCCTCCAACGTTGACCAATACCAGGGCGTGACAGGCATCTGATCCACGAATTTTCTAATATCGTCTTTTTTTACAAGCCTTGTGCCGCGGCTCAGTAAATCGCGGGCGAAAGAGTTACTAGCAAACCAGAGCGATTTTTGGGCATCCTCTGCCTTTTCCAAGAGTCCCCGCACATCGCTTCTAAAAGAAGGCTTCTCCACCAGGGATTCCGGCATGACAAAGCGTTCCATACGCCAGTATTCTATTTTTGCCTTATTGTTGCGTTGCCCAACCACCATCACTGAACGGGGATACCTCGAGTTGCTATTCTTTGATAGGCTCACGGCATTTTCCATTACGAGGGGACACAATTTCCCCTGATCCGGCAGCAATGAGTCGAAGTCACGCCAAATCCCCCGTTCACAAAACTGGATTGGCAATTTCCCGTTTTTATCATCAATCCTGTATCCCAACATCGGATCAGGTATATCCGACTCCACAAACTTAACACCCGAAGCGAAAGCCAAACGTGCAACCTCACCTTTTGCTTCCGGAGCCAAACAAATGGCGCGGATCATCCAAGTGTACCTATCTGCCCATCCCGCAGACTTGCGTTTTGGACCGTTTTCGAGGTTTTTCGTCGACGCTACGTCGCGCTCCCATATCGGCAAATCATCAGCGATGACCCGTCGGTTTTGTGGGACAAGGGAGAAGATCAAAGTGTCACGAAGATCCCTGCCCAGCGGCAGAACCATAGCGGCGGTTGCTGAAGGGGCTGTTGCCGTGTGTGATAGTTCACTTTTTCCGCAACTAACCGAAAATGTCTGTGTCGCCAACATCAAACGGACACAGGCCGCTGGAGAAATTGAACCTGGCCTTTCAATGTCCACATGATCAAACAGCACCTTGGCATTATCAGCATTATGTTCAGCCGCGAGGACAGTCCAAGATCTCCAGACCTTCGGAGTAAAGGGTTGTATCTGACCAAACGGGTATTTTTCATCAAATAGGAAAAATCGGGTTTTCCATTTTTTCAGATAAGTAGATATTTTACCGGCCGGAAACCCTTCCGAGAAAAGGGTTTTGGCCTGCCCAATGTCTGTCGGGCCCATCAACGCACGGTAAAGCACCGCAAGCAAAAATCTGTGGACGGCCGCAGTTACTAGCGGTGAAGGATCCTCAATGGCTTCCAATTCCTTGGCCCTCAGCAAAGTTTCCTGAATGCCCAGTTCTAACCGATTGCCCTTCAAATCCCTCACCGGAATCCATGGTTCATCAATCAGATTGTATCGGCTCATAAAATCCCCTTTGTTTCCTTTTGAAGTTTCTTAATATCCTCGGCCGCCGGTAAATCCTCCGGCATGGTCCCCCCCAGTTCCTTGATGGTTTGCCGCACTTTCGCTCCGACTTCTCGATGGGTCAAATTGGCCTTGTTCTTGCCGACAATACTTTCCCGCCGTATTTTTTCATCGGTCTGAGTGGCCCGAAAAAGATTGGCCGCCAGTTCGGTGCTTCCCATGTGGTCAAGGATTTGCTTTCCCTTTCCAAGGCCTTTACGGCGCTGAATGTCATCGGCTTTCAGGCCGCCGTAAAGCCCCATATAGCCGTGATTCTGGAAAATTGCGTAATCCCGGGGTTCAACAACACCCGCTCCCTTGGCTGCGTCCGCCAGTTGGAGATTGTGTTTTTTCATCTCCTCGCGCAAAAGAAGTCGCCGCTCCTCCTCTTTGGCTTCGTCGGTAATTTCCTGACGGCGGGTTTGGACGGCGAAATAAGTTTGTCCGGCCGCCACGATGTCCTTGGAAGGATCGGCGTTCTGGATCGCCAGGTAACAAGCGTACCTTGATAAAAGGGTTGTTTTTACACGCCTTTGCGCACCTTTTCCCACGGGGATCATATCGGTGACGTCAACGAAATGATCCTCCATCCGATACCCGGTATTGAAGCAGGCCAAGCGTGCCTTTTGGATGACCTGCTCAAAATTGCGGTAGTCGGTGTAACCCAAGACCTCGGCTAAATCCCGACTGGACCAATAATCACTTCCCGATTCGTTTGTCCTCCGGATTCTCTCAAAGGATGATTCATGGTTCCCCGAAACGGTTTTGATCAATCTGTTCTTGGCCGCCATCTGTCACCTCCCTTTCCGTAAGATTCCGCGCAGCGAATTCCCCCACTTAAGCCTTGTCGCGTAGGATTCATGAAACGACCTTTGTACCAT
>CAZSKE010000305.1:0-3645 GCA_964607325.1 uncultured bacterium
CGTGAATCCGTGGCTCCGACCCTTTGTGGGTTGTTTGAGCCTGTTTTCGGTTTTCGCCGCTTGACATCCACACCGACAACCCCTAATTTTATAATCATGAAACAGCAAAACGGCGTGGCGCTCAAAGAGTGGGCCATCACTTGTTTGGCCTTGGAGGAAGGGAAGCAAACCCTTCTGATGAGGAAAGACGGCTTGGTGGAGGAAAACGGGGTTCTCAAACCGGAAAACCCCGAGTTCTTTCTTTATCCCACCTTCGATCACGGGACGCCGGAGAACCTGAAAGCCGAGTGGCGCCCCCGTCTTTCCAAACTCGAAAAAGAGGCGAAGGACCCCAAACACGTCCATTTCCGTCTTTATGGATGCGTGGAAGGCGTTCTCAAGATGACCGATTTTGAGGCCGTGAAACCTCTGATCCCCTTTACCGTCTTGAGCGACCTCGGCGTCGAAAAGTTGTTCCGGGAAGGCGACGAACCGGGTTTGTGCCTCTATGTCGTGCGGGTGCATTCCTTGGCGGTTCCCATGGACTTGCCGCGAAAACCCGCCTATGAGAACCACAAATCCTGGGTACCCCTGGGCACTTCGCTTTTCACGGCCGGGGCCTTCCCGGTCATCCCCGACGGCGCCTGGCCCTATACCCGCGATAAAATCATGAAAATGGCCCAATCGGCCTGAGGCGTTTTTTTCGATTCCCACCGCGTGAAAATCAGCGCACTTCGTCCCGGAGATCCTGAATCCCATGAAGCGTCCCATGGCGGTGGCGGGTTCCTTTTATCCGGCGCATCTCGCCCCATTGCGGAAAATGTTGGATCAGTACGCTCAAACGCCTCCCGTGGAATTGCCCGGGGAACCGCTCGGTCTCCTGTTGCCCCACGCGGGTTACGAGTATTCGGGCGTCGTGGCGGCGTCGGGTTACCTTTCCGCGGGCGATGTCTTCGAGACGGTGGCGGTGGTGGGGCCCAGCCACACCGTGTCTTTCCAAGGAGCCGCCGTCTTCGCGGGAGAGGCCGTTCAAACCCCCTTGGGCGATCTGGCGGTGGATCAGGAAGCCGCGCTCATCCTGATGAAATCCCACCCAAGCCTACGCTCCCTGCCGGTCGCCCATGAACGCGAACACTCGGTGGAGGTCCATTTCCCCCTGATCAAGCGATTCATGCCCCGGGCCAAGGTCCTTCCCATCGTGATGGGGCATGGCGGGGAACGCGACTCGCAAATTCTGGTTTCGGCCTTGGCCCCTCTTCGCCAACGCGGGAAATTCCTGTTGGTGGCCTCCTCGGACCTTTCCCATTTTCCGGATTACGACACGGCCGTGGAAAAGGATCACGAGTTTCTCGAGGCGGTCTTGACCGGTGACCCGCGTGAGGTGGAACGCGTGGATGCCCGTATTCTCCGCGAGGGATATTCGAGCCTTCAATGCACCCATTGCGGCCGGGAACCGCTCCAGGCGCTCCTCCGATACGCCCGGCGCGAGGGGGCCGGAAAAACGAGGCTTTTGCGGTACCAGAATTCGGGGGATGTCACGGGCGAGAAGGATCGCGTGGTGGGTTACGCGGCGGTGGCGTTTTGCGTGTGATTTCCTGATCGGCGGTGAAAGATGGATCCGAAGGAGATTCTTAGCGAGAACGAGCGGAGAATCCTTTTGGATCTCGCGCGCTCTTCGGTTCGCGAGGCGTTGGAAACCCGGAAGCGGCCCAAACCCGTCGAGGTGATTTCGCCCGCGCTTCGAGCCAAGCGGGGGGTTTTCGTCACCTTGCATCTGGAGGGCGCCCTCCGGGGTTGTATCGGTTTTCCCTTTCCCGTCAAACCCCTGGCCGAAGCTTGTCAGGAAGCGGCCGTCAGCGCGGCTTTCGAGGATTCCCGGTTTCCCCCGGTGGCGCCCGGAGAACTGGAAAATATCGAGTTTGAGATCTCGGCGCTCACGCAACCGAAGCCGATCCAGCCCGATAAAATCAAAGTGGGCGTCCATGGGCTTCTGATCCGGAAAGGCTCCCGATCGGGGCTTTTGTTGCCCCAAGTGCCCATCGAGTATCATTGGAAGGTCGATGAATTCCTGCGGCAAACCTGCCGTAAAGCCGGATTGCCGTCGGACGCTTGGCGTGAGGGCGCGGAGTTGTCCGGCTTCGAGGCCCAGGTTTTCGGGGAATCCGACCTGAAACGCGGTTCCGATTCATAGAGCCTGACAAAAGACGGTTTGCCATCCAACGGCCACCGATCATTCCACTCCAAGACCTCTAGGGGTTGGGGGGTCCACCTCCAAGTGTTTCCTGGAAACCTTGGAGCGCTTGAACCATCGGTGTTTTTGGACGACTTCCAAGAGGTTGGAGGCTTGGAAGACCCGGCTTCCGCTTCATTGATATATAATCAGTCGACTGGATTCATCGACAAGGGGATGGTTGAGACATGATCGAGATGAAAGTCCGCGGCATCGCCGTGGACGCCACTTTGAAGACCCCCGCGGTCATCCTCACGGATGACGAGGAAAAGCGTTATCTCCCCATTTGGATCGGCGTCGCCGAGGCCACGGCTATCTTCATTCATTTGAACGAGACCCGGATGCCCCGCCCCATGACCCACGATCTCTTGAAAAACGTGATCGACGCGATGGGCGCCAAAGTGGTGAAAGTCATCATCAACGATATCGACCAAAACACGTTCTTCGCCCGGTTGTTCCTTGTCCCTCCCGG
Organism: uncultured bacterium; assembly: GCA_964607325.1. Taxonomy (GTDB): domain Bacteria; phylum Oederibacteriota; class Muellerivitia; order Muellerivitales; family Muellerivitaceae; genus CAZSKE01. The sequence continues at coordinate 2,682 of CAZSKE010000305.1, forward strand.
GGGGGGAGAAACCGTGATCGAGGTGGATTCCCGGCCCTCGGACGCCATCGCGTTGGCGCTTCGAATGGGCGCCCCCATCCTGGTGGCCGAAAAGGTGGTCATTAAAGCCTCCATTTCCGACAAGGAAAAATACAAACAAGAAATCAACGAGTTCAAGAAGTTCCTGGAGGACTTGTCCCCGTCGGATTTCAACAGTGGGTCGGGTGAAGGCTGAAGGGTCCGGGAAAACGGCGCGACGCTGAACGCGCCCAAGGACGTGGAATGGATCCGGAAAGAGTATCCCTCGGCGCCCATCTCTATAGGCTCTCCACCCTCGGCATCACTGTCGCCTTCTGCATCTTCCTGGGGTTGGGTCTTGGAATGCTCGCCCGGAAGTACCTGGGATGGGGGAACGGCGCGGTGCTGGTCGGCATTCTCCTGGGGGTTCTCGCGGGTTTTTACGAGATGGTTCATGAGTTGAGCATGTTGAAAAAGGGCGGAGGAAAAACCTGATGGCGGTCCAGCCGAAACCCACGATTTCCGAGCCCATCCTTCCTTTTCGTCGAATCATCCTGATGACGTTAGGCGGCGGGGTGGGACTCTCCTTCGTGGCGCTCTTGGCGGGACGAAAGGATTTGGCGCTTGGAACCGCGGTGGGGGCGATCCTGGCGGCCGTGGGTTTCCTTGGTTTGAAGGCCACCCTGCGTCGGGCCTTGGCGGAACCGAACAAGAATCCCAAGAGATGGATACTCGCCTCGAGTTGGTCGCGGTGGGTTCTTTGGGCCGTTGTCATGTTTTTACTATTGAAAGTATCGGCGTATTGCCTCTTGGGCGCCTTGATTTCCTACCTTTTGTTCCTGGGCATTCTCGCCTTTTTCGGCTTGCGGTCGGGAACGGGTTCCTCGCCCCAGGTCACCCAGCCCGACGGATCCCTTTCTTCGGGGGCGGGAGGACCGCGGGGCTTCTCGGGACGTCCCTAAAAACG
>CAZSKE010000306.1:0-768 GCA_964607325.1 uncultured bacterium
AGGAACGCCCTATGAGAGTCAGCTCGGAAACGTCCATAACCGCCTGCATCCCAGTTACAAAAGAAGCGGGGTATCTCAGTCAAAAAACCGGTTTTCGATCGTTCGACGGCTCAAGCGGTTAGCGGATGACCACGCCGACGCTTCGCAGGTATTGGGTGACCTGCGCGTCGCCCGGTTTCAACGCGGCGGCCTGGAGCCACGCCTCGGCGGCTTCCCGTTTCCTCCCCCGCAGGACACGGGAAACGCCCAGGTTCACCCAGCCGTCGAAATGCCCCGGCTCCAGCTCCGTCGCCCTCTCGAAAGAGCCCTCGGCCTCCTCGTTCCGCCCTTGATGGAAAAGCGCGGCCCCGCGCGCGAACCAGAGGGCCGCCCGGTTGGGCGCGATCGAGACGCCCCGCGTGGCGTCCTCCTCCGCCTCGCCGTACCGCCCCAGAACCACCAACACCCCCGCGCGCCCCAAGAAACTTTCCGGATGGATCGGGTTCCTCCTCAAGGCCTCCCGATACCCTCCCAAGGCGTTATCGTAGGCCTTTTCCACGCCCTTCCCCGCCCAGGCTTCCGAGGCCGCGAACCAGGACCGGTAGCGCCCGGGTTCCAGCGCCACCAACCGAATCCCATACCGGATGGCTTTGTCGTACTCGCCCAGGCGCGTCTCTCCCAAGGTGTTGCGATAAGCCACCGAGGACGCGAAGAGGCGGCAGAAAAAAACCAGCAGGATTCCCGCGGCGACCCAGGGCAAAACCCTCATTTCCGTCTCGCGTTTTTCAG
>CAZSKE010000306.1:778-3625 GCA_964607325.1 uncultured bacterium
TAACTGTCAATCTCCTCGGTCGTCTGAAGATATTTTTCAACCGAGCGTGTGGAGCTCTCTTTTTTTAGGCCCTCAAAAAGATCGGAGATAAGCGGAATTTTCATGGCGGAATCCGTCTCGCGTTTTTCAGGCGCCCCGGATGTTTCCTGCCCGGAGGAAACCATCCATCCCGCCAGCGCGGCCAGTGGCGCGAGTTGAAGCGGAAAGTTGGAAAGGGAGAAAACCGCGATGGACGCCAAAGCCCCCAGGGAGGCCACGGCCGCGAAAGGCGCTCCTCGCCCCGCGCGGGCGGCGCGCAAAAGCGACCCGACACCCTGGATCGCCAGAATCAGGAAAAGCGCCAGGCCGATGGCCCCGCCCTCGGCCAGGATCTGCAGGGGCTCGTTGTGGACATGCTCGGTCAAGGTGTAAGGCCCCTTCGCGTCCGTCCCGCGCCACTGATAGGAGGGGTATTGGACCTTGAAATTCCCGGAACCCACCCCTTGAAAGGGGTGGTCCCTCACCATGAGAAACGTGACACGCCATGTTTCCAACCGATACCGGGCCGTGTCCCCCCTCAAGCTGAAGGTGGACCAGCCTCCCTGCGAGCCGATCAGGGCCAAGAACGACAACAGGGCGCCCACCACGCAGGCGATCCCCACGCCCTTGCGGCGCCTCAAAGCGTCCCGGCCCGGTTCCGACAAGGCCAGGGCGACGCCCACCACCACCGCGCCGGCCAGAAGCGCCATCACGGCCCCACGAACACGGGTCAGGATGAAAGCCGCCGTCATGAGAATGAACCAAGCGCCCGCCCAAAGACGCCGCCGGGGAGACTCGACGGTCAACCAGGCGGCCGCGGCCACGGGCAGGAGCGCGGAAAGGTAACCCGCCAGGAAATTGGGATTCCCGAACGTGGAAAAAACGCGATCCTCGAATCGCGCGGTCCAATGAATCCCCGCGTCGAAACCCGCGGCTTGGGACAGGGCCAGAAGGCACACCGGCACGGAAGCCACCGCCAGGAAAACCCAAACCTTGGCTTTTTCACGAGGCGTGGCCGCGAGACCCGCGGCGATGGCCAGCGCCATGATCACCCAGTGGATCACGCCGGACGCGATCTCGCCCGGGGCGATCGCCGTCGCCATGGAGCCGACGACCATCCAAGCCGTGAAAGCCGCGGCCGAGAGGAATAGCTTGGAGGAGACGATCCGCCCCCAGGCGGCCGGCCCCACCGCGGCCAGGTAAAACACGAGAGCCGTGACCGCCACGATTTCCTTGGGCAGGGTGAATCCCTCGGCGGAGCGTAGATGGAAAACCAGGGGAGGAAGCAGGAAGGCGGCGGCGAGAGAAAGCTCGCGCGCCAGGGAACGTCCGGGTTTCGGTAAAGGCTTCGTCACCATCACACCTTTTCTTGCCACGGGGAACACGGAAAACCCCGTCGACCACGGATACCACTATTGACCACCGACCCGCGTGGAGGACGACGGCGTCGCCCGTCATCCGCCCGGCGACATCCACCCCGCCTGAAGCCATGAGCCGTTGATCCGTGGGCCGGTATTCTCGCGTTGGCTCCACCACCCGATGGTCCCAACGCTCCATGGCTCCGGGCGGTGGTTCCCGAGGAACCGCCTAAGGGCCTCCGGGATACCACTTCTCGGCCTCCCGCTCGACCCGCGCGGCCTCGCGATGCTTCCCCATCGTTCTCAACCGTTGGATCCATTCCCTGTAACTGCCCCTCTGCAACGGGCCTCGGAGGGACGCTTGCTTCCAATCCTCCATGGCCGCCTCGATATTCGAGTCCTGCAGGTGCCACACGGCCCTTTCCTCGAGCCACTGGGCCGTGAAGGGCTGAAGGGCCGAAAGCTCGAGCAGAAGCTTGTCGCGCCCCAACGGATCGCGGCCGTCGACGGCCCGGGCGTAAAGCGACGCCTGGGGGGCCAGGTACAAGAAAGGGTTCGGGGCGCCCGACGGGAATATCCCGGAGCCGAACGTCTCCCGAACGCCGAACAAAACGCCCTTGTCCGCCCATTTCAGGGGCGCGAGACCCTTCCGGATCGTCCCGTCCAGCTTGGTCCAGCCCTCGGAATCCAGTTCGTACTGCTTGTAATTCCCCGTCCGCAGGGCCTCCTCCACGTTGATGGCCACCGTATCCACGCCGAGACGACGAAGTCCCCGCCAAACTTCCTCGGGGTCCCGCGCGAAACGGATGGCGCGCACGAGATACGGCTCGTCGAAAACCGACTGGGCCACGGTTTGTCCCGGGTAACCCAGGGCTCGGGAATCGCCGACCAACAACAAACGTTCCCGGGGTCCCGTTTCCTTATCCAAAAGCCCCGTCATGAAATGGTAGGGCGTGACCCCGGCGCGTTGGAGGTAAGCGGCCTCGTTTTCGCGACCCGTCCAAACCCCCTGCGGGGAGTAATGAAGAAGGCTCGTGGCGCAAAGGATGGGCAGAACCCCCAGCGCCACGACCGCGATCGAAACGGCCGCCACTCGCCGAAGGGACATCGCGCCGGCCATGGCGCAAGCCGCGAGGATATAGAGTGGCGCGTAGCCCTGCGCGAGAAAACGGGGCAGGTGGGTGACGGACAAACCCACCAGGAAGAAGAGGACGGTGCCCATGAGGAGCCATCCGAGCGGCTTGGAATCCCCGGCCGGTTCCCGGTCCCGACGGATGGCGCGCAACCCCCAGGCCGCGGCGATCCAAACGGGCGCCGCCAACACCAAGGGACCCAGGAAGTTGTAACCGTTGGGCGATTCGGAGAACATCCGCCAGGGTAGGGACAACCAATCCTCAAAACGCGACACCCGCCACATGCGCTGTTCCTGCAAAAGCTGTTTCAAGCCCTCGACAGGCAACCGGCGTCCCCC
>CAZSKE010000307.1:0-3605 GCA_964607325.1 uncultured bacterium
TGTTGTCCCCGGCCTTGACGGCCTTCGCGCTGAACATCCTTCCCGAATCCGTCAAAAGCGGCGATCCGGAAGCCTTGTTGTCGAGCCTAGCGTTCACCGTGGGCGGGTCCTTGCTCGGCATCGCGGTGGTGGTGGCGGCGGCGCTCCTTCTGTTCATGGCTTGCAACACCGCGCTTGTCGGGAATTACCACGTGAATGTGAGACTGGCCGACCTCGGGTTCCTCCCGTCTTTCCTGCGGAAACTCCATCCGCGTTTGGGCACCCCCTACCTTTCGATCGCCTTATCGGCCATGGTGCCGATGATCCTCGTGGCGGTGACCCGCGGTAACGTGGCCATGTTGGGAGACCTGTACGCGTTCGGCCTTCTTGGAACCCTCACCATCGATTCCGCCTCGGTGGACCGTCTCCGTTGGCGGGACGGACAACACGGGCTCAATTTCTGGATAGGGGCGCTTACCACCATGGCGTTGGCGGGGGCTTGGTTCATCAACACCATCCAGAAGCCCATGGCGCTTTTATTCGGCGGCGTCCTCACGGCGTTCATCATGGGGTTGGGGTGGTTGCATCGGATCGGCGCCCTCAAGATCGCCGGGCAGGCGTTCGCCAAGGCTGAGGACCAAGCGGCGGATCTGCCGGAGTCGGGGAATCTTTTGACGTTGGACGAGGCCGTGGAAGCCGCGTTGGTGGAGACCGCGCCCGTGATGGTGGCCATCCGGTACGTGAACCCGCGGGTGCTGGACGAGGCCGCGGTGCACGCCAAGGGCATGGGAAGCAAGAATCTGTACGTCATTTACGTGGACGAGACCCCGGGTCTCTTCGTGCCGCTCGACTTGAAACCCACCGTCGCGTCCAGGCGCACCCTGGTGGAGGCCTGCGTCTATCTCGAGAACAAGGGCATGAACGGCATCCCCATCTGGCGGCTGGCGGAGGACGCCGGCTTTTCCATCGCCGAGGCCGCCAACTCACTTCACGTGAAGACGGTGTTCGTGGGGAGCACCAAGCGCACTTTCTTCTGGCGCATGGTGAAGGGAAGAATGCTCAAGCGCCTCGCTGAGCTCTTGCCGGACGATTCGAACCTGATCGTGGTGGGATAACGTTCGAGTTCGAGCCGCCGGGAAGCCTGAGACGGAAAAAAAACCGCCGATCCAGTTGGATCGGCGGAGTGATCGTTTTGATAGGTTCGCGAGTCCCAGAAGGGTTCTCAGCTGAATTTATACTTCTTGGGGGCGACTTTCTTGGCCGCGGGTGGCGCGGATGGCGTTGAAGGGGGAGGGCTGGGTTTCAAGGCGCCGGTGGCTTCCAGCCAGTCTCGAATTTCCCGCTCGGCGTCCATCCAGTCGGCCCAGGGGTCGCCATGGGGGCGGCCGCGTTTTTCCCAGTGGAAATAAGCCGCGGTCTCGACCCAATCCCGGGGAACTTTGTCCCCGCCGGTCGGGTTTGTCTTCGCATCTTTTTTGTGTAGGGTCATGAAGGGAACCTCCTGCTCGAAGCGAGAAACAATCAATCCATCGTTTCCGCGGAACGAAATTCCGTGGTCCAGGGAACTTCCAAGCCTCCTCTATCATACCCCTAAACCCCACGAATGACCTTCACGGGAAAATTCCGCGTCCTCAGGTCTAACCACAAAACGGAATATAACCCATATTTAGGCTTGTCTCGGCGCAAACACCATCCGTGGGGAAGCGGCGCGAAAGCGACACTATGAGTGGAGATTGGGCTCGGAAAACCTTTTTGCGTTCTTGAATTCGATGTTTGGGCCCATTTCACCCGAGGCGAAATCGGGAATCCTATCCGCTCCCACGGGCGTGGACGCGAGGAGGGTTGGTGACGGGCCCTTTCATTTCAACCCGGGAAGGGTCAGGAGTTTTTCCCACACTTGTTCCGCGGTCACGGAAGCGACGGTTTGGTCCACGCCGCGCGTCGAAAGGAAATGCGGCCCCAAGGGGCACCAGTCCTCGGGATTCGTGGGTCCGAACACTGCCACCAGGGGCGTACCGCAAGCCGCCGCCAGGTGCAACATGCCGGTGTCGTTCACGACGACCGCCGTCAACGCTTGGTACAGGGAGCCGAGAAGGCGAAGCGGCGGGGCCCCGGCGTAAAGCGCCGGTCCGGGCGAAAGGGCCTTCAGCTCACTGGCCAAACCGTCCTCGCCGAGCCCCCAGGTGACCACCGTTTGAATACCCCTCGAGTCGAGCATTCGCGAGAGTTCCGCGAACCGGGCCAGCGGCCAACGGTTTTCGCGTTTTCCCGCCCCCAGGTGCAAACCCACCGAGGGTTTGGAGGAATTCCATCCGAGGGATTCGAGAAAAACGACGGCTTGTCGTTTTTCCTCGTCGGTCAGGCTCATGCGAGGGGATTTTTCGGTTGTGACGGCCCCGAGGGGTTTCACGATGTCGAGATTACGGTCCGTTTGATGGCGCGGGGACTCCGAGGTGGGCGATTCGATGTCGTAAAGGAAGTTGCGTTTCGCGCCCGGAAAAACGCGGTGGGAGGACCCGACCACCCATTTCGCGCCGGACAATCGCGCCAGCAGGTCGCTGGTGGTGGAGTGGCTGACGGTATTGAGCACCACCGCGAGGTCCCAGCCGGAAAAAAGAGACTCGAAGAACTTGAGGAAGGAGGAGGGGCTCCAACCGCGCGAGGGTTTCCACGTCAAAACCTCGTCCACATCGGGGTGGCCTTGGAGGGTTTGGGCGAAATAACCGCGGGCCACAACACCCAGGTGACAATCGGGAAAAGCCGTTTTCAAGGCGGGAAGGACCGGAGTGGCGAGAAGGAAGTCACCGAGCTGGTCGTGTTGACGGACGACCAGCACGCGTTTGACACGCGTGGGATCCACGTCCCTCGGGGACAAAGCGCGACGGCCGAGGGTCTTTTCCAGGAGGGGCACCCAAAGGTGTTTCATGGCGGATATGCTATCGCCCCCAGCGGGGTTTGGGAATAAAATGAGGCGATGGATTCCCCAAGGAGGTGATTCAATGCGCCGAACGGTATTTTGGGTTTTATTCGCGCTGGTTTCGGCTTCCCGTCTGGACGCCGGCACGGTGATGTTTTCCGAGACGGTCATGGATGGAAAAACGACCTTGAGCGTCATGTCGGTGGGGGACAAGTCGATTCGCGTGGACGTCAAAGGCGATCGGGATTCCAGTTCGGTCATTTTCAGGGGTGACAAAAAATTGTTCTGGATCGTCGACGCCAAGAAGAAGACTTACCAGGAAATGACCAAGGCGCAGGTCGAAAAGGCGGCGGCCCAGATGAAGAACGCCTCGGCGCAGATGGAGGCGGCCATGAAGGATATGACAGCCGAGCAGAAAGCCATGATGAGAAAATACATGGGAAACAAAATGGCGGCGACCTCCAAGGAAGAAACCCCGAAATACGTGAAAAAAGCCTCGCGTCAAAAAGCCGGTAAGTGGACGGCCGACCGGTACGAGGCGCCCTTCGGGAAGAACGGCGTTCAGAAGATCTGGGCCGTCTCCCAAGGGGTCGTCCAACTCACGGCGTCCGACATGGCGGTCCTGAGGGAAATGTCGTCCTTCTTCGAGAAATTCGGGTCCAATAAAAGCGATTATTTCAAGTTCGACCGGGCCGACATGGGATTCCGC
>CAZSKE010000308.1:0-3602 GCA_964607325.1 uncultured bacterium
GTATTACCTCGTCGTGGACCCTTTCGTGACTTTCTTCCGCATGTATGTGTCCCGCAAGGGTTTCCTGGACGGTTGGCACGGTTTGGTGGTGTGCGGTTTGTCCTCCTTCCACACGTTCGTCAAGTACGCCCGTCTCTGGGAAAGGGAAGTGCTTCACCGTGAGGGGTAAGCCCCCCGCCCCGCCATCCTTCAAGAGCCTTCTGGTGCGGGCTCCCAATTGGATGGGCGACACGGTCATGGCGACGCCGGTTATCGAGGTGTTGCGCCGTTCTTTCCCGAACGCCCGGATCACGGTCCTGGCCCGGCAACCCTACAACTCATTCTGGGCGGGCTTTCCGGGAGTGGACGCGGTGCGCGGTCTGGACCCGGCCCGACGCGGGTTTTCGGGGCTGTTAAAATCGGCTCGGCGACTGGCCGAGGATGGCTACGACGCCGCGTTGCTCCTCACCGAATCCTTTTCCAGCGCGTTTCTTTTCCGCGCCGCGGGTATCCCGAACCGGCTGGGGTACGCGGCCCAAGGCCGGTCTTTCCTCTTGACGCGCGCCATCAAGCTTCGCGCCGCCCGTCGGCGGCATTGGACCGTGGAAGCCTTGGACCTCCTGCGCCTCGGGTGGGGATTGGATTCTTTTCACGATCCGGTCCGGCTGGAGTGTCCCCTGACGAACGCGGGAATCGCCGAAGCCGACCCGTTGTTGAAGGCCGCGGGCGGCATCCGAGGCCCCTGGGTGGCCTTCGCGTGCGGCGCCACCTACGGTTCCGCCAAGCGATGGCCGACCGACGCCTGGGTCGTCCTCCGCGACCGGGTCCTTCAATCCACGAATTACCGGATCGCCCTGGTGGGAGGGCGTGAGGAAGCGAGGGAACTGGAAGTCCTATTGCAAGGTCTTCCCTCGGGTTTTCCAAGGGTCCATTGCTTCGCCGGGAAGACCAGCGTCAACGGTCTCGCGGCGCTCCTGGCGAGGTGCCGGGCCGTGGTCGCGAACGATTCGGGACCCATGCACATGGCGTCCGGAGTGGGCGTTCCGGTGGTGGCTTTGTTCGGTTCCACCTCGCCCGTCTGGACCCGCCCGTTGGGCACGGGTCACAGGGTCTTGTACCGCCGGGCGCCCTGCTCGCCTTGCTTCCTCAAGAAGTGTCCCGTCGACTTGAGGTGCCTGACGGCCTTGGAACCCCAGGAGGTCTGGGAGGCGCTTCGCCCCTTGCTGGTGGGGAAGCCCGCTCGGGTGGGATGCGAAAAACTCTCGCCGGAAATCTTCGAGGGGGACGGTCTCGTCCCGCGGCCTCGAGGCGCCTCGCCGCTGGATTCGCGCGATTCCCTGGGCCTGTTTTCCGGCGCCCAACAAGACGGAACCCCATGAGGCGGATTCTTCTCGTCAAACTCCGGTCCCTCGGGGACGTGGTGCTCGGCGCCAGGGCTTTCGCCGCGATCCGGAAGGCCAACCCCAAAGCCTGGATCTCCATCCTGGTTCAGCCCCCCGCGCATGAGATCCTCAAGTTCTCGGGGTGGGCCGACGAGGTTTTCGCTTACTCGAAGGCCGCGTTGGACAAACGGGGGATTTTCGAGCGCGCTCGGAAAGAGGCCCGCCTGGCGGAGGCCCTTCGGTCCCGGGAATTCGCGGTGGCGGCGGATTTTTACGGCTCGCGCCGCTCGGCGCGGTTGGCCGAATCCAGTGGCGCTTTCGTGAAATGGGGTCTTGACCTGCCGGAGACCAAGGGCTTCTATGATCTGAGAATCCACGCCGAGGATCGTCTCACGGTCTCGGCCACGGAGCTCGACCGGCGGGTGGCGGCCCTTTTGGACGCCCCGGAGTGCCCGGAAATCGTCTGGCCCGTGCCCCCTTCCGCGTTGGAAGCCGCCGATCGCTTCCTGGAAAACAACAAGCTCGCGACGGGACATCCGCTCGTGGCGATCAACCCCTTCGCGAGCTGTGCCACCAAGGAATGGAACGTGGACGCGTGGTCGGACCTCCTGGGGCGCGTGGGGGGACTTGGGTTCAAGGCCTTTTTCACGTGCGCCCCGCTGGAAGAACCCCGGTTGGCGGCGTTGCAAGCCAAACTTCCCCGGCCACTTCCGTTTTATTCGGGCGCGGCCTTGACGCCGCTCTTGGGTCTTTTCCGTCGCGCTCGCGCGGTCGTGAGCGTGGATTCGGGACCCAGGCATTTGGCGGCCGCCGTGGGGACCCCCACGGTGACGGTCTGGGGGCCCGAACTCCCTTCGCGTTGGCACCCCTACGACCCCAAAAAACATCCCTTGGCCCTGCGGGAAGTGCCTTGCCGCCCCTGCGGGCTTTCGATTTGCGTGGAGAAAAAACACGAGTGCATGAGGACGCTCGAGCCTTCGGACGCCCTCATGGCCCTTCGGAAGGTCCTGGCCTGAAACCAAAACAACGCGAGGCGCGGGTTCTCGTGGGACGATGGAAGAAGGAGTACAATGCCATCCGATCGGGCGAATCACTGAACCAACGCCCACCCGCGCCAGAAACGGTGCGGGGCCAAAGTCAACGGCATCGCCCTGCCGGTCAGGACAAACGGGGCCCTAGGGGTAACGGAATGGGTGGCACAACCTTGGGGCGCGGGTCCTATAACATCAAGTCGCTGGTATCGCGCTGAGATGGCCCGGCCATGCGCTTCCACTGGAATCAACGTCCCGGATCAACCCGTGGCGTTCGACAATCTCCTGATCATCCGGCCTCGATTCCTGGGCGACGTGATCCTGGCGACCGGCCTGGCATCCACGGCCAAGAAAGCCCGTCCCTCCTCCCGAGTCACCTGCTTGGTCGATGTGGCTTTCGCCGAGTGCCTGGAAGGCCACCCCGACGTGGACGCCGTCCTGCCCTTCGACACGGCGAGGAAAAACAACCCCCTATATCTCTGGGGCTTCTTGCGGGAACTGCGGAAAAGAAAGTTCGACGCCGTGTTGGATCTTTTCGGCAACCCGCGCACGGCCCAATGGGCCTTTCTATCGGGCGCGCCCGTCCGCGTGGGTTTCCAGTTGCGGGGACGCGCTTGGGCCTATAACCGCTTGGCCCCACCCTCCTCCCCGACGCTTCCCTCGGGTCGTCGTCGCGTGACGGAAGCCTTCTTGGATCAGTGGCGGGCCTTGGGATATCCGTCTCCCGGCGTTTATGCCCCGTCGCTGTCGGTCGACGACTCCGATAAGGCCTTCGCCGAAAAAACGCTTCAAGCCGCCGGATTCGCCCTCGGGGAAAAATCAGTCTGTTTGTCGCCCGGCGCTTCCCATCCCGCCAAGCATTGGCCCCTGGGAAAATTCATCGAGTTGGCGCGCGGCCTCGCCTCCCGTGGGGCGCGGCCGTTTTTTATCCTGGGGCCCAAGGATCAAGGCCTGGCCGGAGTGCTCGAGAAGGCGTTGGAGAAGGGATGGCCGCTCGTGAACCGGCCTTCCTTGGGGAAGCTGGCGGCCCTGGTGAGCGTCGCCGATCTCCTGGTGGCCAACGACGCGGGCCCGATGCATGTGGGGCCGGCGGTGGGCACGCCCACGATCGGTGTTTTCGGGCCCGGGGAACCCGAAATATGGTTTCCCTATGATCCGCCGCACCGGGCGGCTTACCGGGAAGTGGTTTGCTCGCATTGCGGAAACGACG
>CAZSKE010000309.1:0-3587 GCA_964607325.1 uncultured bacterium
CCGATAGGCCGCACCATGGAACTTTTCGAGAGCAACACCTTCGGCACGCTCCTTTTTCTCGACGGCAAGATCCAGATCTCCGACGGCGACGAGAACCGATACCACCAGTACCTCGTGTCGGCGCCGCTCCTGGCCCACGCCCATCCCAAGAGCATGCTCATCATCGGGGGAGGCGACTGTTTCGCCATCGAGGAAGCCGTGAAGTTCAAGAGCCTTCGGCGCATTCGGATGGTGGACATCGACAAAGGCGTGGTGGACTTCTGCCGCAAGCATTACCCGATCCTGAGGAAGCCCCTCGCGGACAAGCGGGTCGAGATCTTGTTCCAGGACGCGCGTCGATGGCTGGAGGATCATCCGGAGAAATACGACGTCTTGATCGTGGACCTGACCGAACCGCACGGCCCCTCGAAAATGCTCTACACCCGGGAGTTCTACCGCCTTTGCCGCTCGCGGCTCAATCCCGGAGGGCTCCTCTCGATCCATACCGACAACTACTACTTGTTTCCGGAATCCTTCGCCGTGATCTATCAAACGGTCAAAAGCGTGTTTCCCCACGTGGCGACGGCGCGCGTGGACATGCCTTGTTACGGCATGGGTTGGACCTATCGCTTGGCGGGCATGAGGCCCGTTTCGATCGCGCGGATGAAAAGAAACCTCCGGCGGTTGAAATCCCAGGGGCATGTCCTCACGCATTTCACGCCCGCGCTGTACGAGGCGGAGCCCACGATCGAGGAACAGCGCGTGATCCGCGAGCGGGGACGCGTCTCCACGGACCGCCGGCCTTTCGACAAGTTCGAAAAGCTCGAAAAATACGTCACAAGATAAAAGCGGCGTCGGCGGTCAGCCGATCGCAGTGCGATCAGCTGCCCTGAGCAAGCGAAGCGCGTCGAATGGGCCGATTCTCAAATTGTGGATTGTGAGGCCTGACCCTTTCGGAGGGGACTGAGGAGCGGCGAACGCTTACAGAACAGGTTTTTCCATTGAGCAATCGACAATAGAGCATTAGACCGCAATGCCTTTGTCGATTATCGATTTTCCATTGTCCATTGCTCCAGCATTTCTCGAATCGAGAAATGCTATGCCAGAGGAGCAAAGGTTCCGCGGGAATGTTTGCGAATAGGGCGACAGGCTCTTTGAAAGCGCGCTCCGAAGGAGCGCGCCTCAGGCCCCAGGCTTAGCCTTATCCCTTGCATCCCCTGAATCCCAGTTACAAATTGGTGGGCGGCTGTCACGAGGCATTTAACTTCAAACTTTCTCCGTGTTCTCTGAGTCCTCTGTGGTTCAATGAATTCTGGATTTTGGAGTCTGACCCCGAACTTGAATTGTGAGGCCTGACCCCATGAACATGAACCAGCGCCTCGTCCTGACCGCCAAGACCATCCTCACCATGCACCGGGCCCGCCCCCTGGAGAACGGGTTCGTGCTTGTCGGCGGTAACCGCGTCCTGCAGGTGGGCGAACGACGCGATCTCAAGTTCCTCCCGAGCGCGCGCTTGATCGACCTGGGGGACATGACGTTGCTCCCCGGCCTCGTGAACGCCCACACCCATCTGGATTTCACCTCCTTCCTGGATCGCGCGCCTTATTCGGGCCGCTTTCGCGAATGGCTCGCCGGGATGGCCCGACGGGGAGCCCGAATGACCCCCGCCGACTTCCGGAAATCCATCGCCGCGGGCGTCCGCCAATCCCTGGCTTACGGCACCACCACCGTCTGCGACATCTCCACGAGTTACCAGAGTTACGCGATTCTGAAACGCGCTCCCCTCCGGGCGGTTGTTTTTTTCGAAATGGCCGATGCCGGCCGGCCCCTGGCCGCTCCGGTCTGGAAGCGCGCCCTGGAACGCGTCAAACGCGCCACTTGTTTCCCCCCGCACCCGGCCGCCGTGACCTGGGGACTCGCGCCCCACAGCCCCTTCACCGTTTCTCCCGAGCTGTTTCATCTCATCGGGAGGTATTTGGGCCAACACCGGAAGGTGCCCACGGCGATCCACTTGGGGGAAAGCCGGGAGGAACGGGATTACTTCGCGCGCGGATCCGGCCCCGTCGCGCGCCGGGTGGGGGAACTCAACCCGGGCTGGCCTCGGCCCCGGGCCCGCACCCCCGTGGGGCACCTGACGCGCCTGGGTTGGATGCCCAAACTGGATTTGGCGGTTCACTGCAACGTCGTCTCGCCGAAAGACATGGACCTATTGGCTCGATACCGGGTGGCCGTGGCGCATTGCCCCGGAAGCCACCGTTTCTTCCGCCACCCGCGCTTCAAGTACGAGGAGTTGCGGAAACGGGGCGTGGTGGTGTGTTTGGGCACCGACAGCCTGGCCTCGAATCGCTCGTTGTCCCTGTTTCGGGAGATGAGGCTATTTCGAGACGCCCACCCGGGGGTGAGCGCCCTCGAAACGCTTGGGCTCGCCACGACACGCGCCGCGCAGGCGTTGGGCATGGGAAGATTCCTCGGGCAGGTGAGGCCTGGATTCTTGGCCGATCTGATCGCGGTTCCCGCGTCGACTCACGCGTCCCTGAGCGCGGAGAAGGTGGCGGAAGAGGTGATCGCCCACAAAGACGAGGTCCCGTTTCGCATGCTCCATGGGCAAGTCCAACTCAGGATTTTCTGAGGGCGTGATGGGCGAAGGGTTTGTCGGGAGGCCCAAAGGCCGTGGCCGGCGGGCGACATCCCGCGAGTTTTTTGGCCGACAGCCGGCCTTCGGCCGCTGACGGCGATTTTCAGCCCACATCTGGTGTTTTTTGAGACCGGTGACCGCTAGTGGACGGTGATGTTTCCCATTTTTCCAAGGTTTTAAGGGCATTCCAACCTTGACAGCCCTATCCCACCCCCTTATCATTCACCCCTTGTTCCGGCCCGGGCATCCCGGGCCGTGTTTTTAGGGGTCCGTTCAGCCTCTCCAACCGCCCAGAACGCCGAGGAAACGAAGTCCGTCATGAAGAAAACCTACATGCCCAAGTCGAACTCGACACCCAGCCGTTGGTGGGTCGTCGACGCCAAGGATCAAGTGGTCGGGCGTCTTTGCTCCCAAGTGGCCGCCGTCCTTCGCGGAAAGCACAAGCCGTCCTTCACCCCCCACGTGGATTGCGGGGACCATGTCATCATTCTCAACGCCGACAAGATCGTCCTGACCGGGAAGAAGTGGGACGTCAAGGCCCACCACCGTTCCACGGGCAGACCGGGTGGTTTTTCAACGGAGACCTACAAGTCGATCCGCTTCAAGAAGCCGGAACGGATCCTGGAGTACGCGCTTAAGGGCATGTTGCCGAAGACGCACTTGGGCCGCGTGATGTACCAGCACGTGTTGATCTATTCGGGGGACACCCACCCCCACATCGGACAGAAGCCCGAGCCTTTGACCCTCAAGGCGCCTAAAAAGAAGGAGACCGTGAAGTGACCGCTGAATCCATCATCCAGGCCACCGGACGCCGTAAGACCTCCGTGGCCCGCGTTATCCTGAAACCCGGTAAAGGCCAGATCACCGTCAACGGCCAGCCGCTCGACCAGTATTTCCCCCCCCTCAAGCAGGAAGTCGTCAAGTCGCCCTTCCAGACCGTTCAAGCCCTGGGAAAATATGACGTGAAGGTGAA
>CAZSKE010000310.1:0-3586 GCA_964607325.1 uncultured bacterium
CCGAAGGGTCCGTCACCCCACACTGGGCGACGATCTTGATGGAAGGATCCTCGGCCTTCATGGCCTCGTAGAAGAGGATGTAGCGCCTGGCATAGTCCCGCGAATTCACCGGCCCGCCGCCCTCCCAATGCCCCCCGACCTCGTTGCCGATCTCCCAATACTTGATGCCGTAGTTCCTCACTTTGTTGGCGTAATGCACCCAGGCGGCCGCCTCCTGGGGCGTCCCGGTGCCGAAATTCACGATGACCAGCGGCACGGCTGGCGGGTCGAAGGATCTCATGAAAGTCATGTACTCCTCGAACCCCACGATCTTGCGCTCCTCCATCCCGGAAGAGGCCGTGGAGATGCTGGAGGAGACGCAGGGGTTCCAGGCGGCCAGGGACACCGGCTTCCCCTCCGACAGGACCTGGAACTCGGCCACCGAATAGGCGCCTTTCTTTCCCGCGGAGCTTTCCTTCATGAGGACGCGGACATACTGCGTCTCGGTCGGGGGAAACGTAACGGTTTGTTTTCCCTTCTTTCCCTTCATGTCGGTTTTGACGTCCTTCCAGGCGTTCGTATCGGCGCCGTACACCATCCATTGGCGCCCTTCCCGGGGATCCCAGTACTGCACGGAAAACTTCTTGGCATAGGGCAGTTTCTTTTCAGCGATGTTCCCCCACTGCAGGACCACCTCATCCACCTGGCGTTTTTGGCCCAGGTCCAGGTACAACCATTGGCCGTCCGGGTCGTCCGTTTCGACGTGGGATCGCCAGGCGGTTTCGGGTTTTCCGTCAATGGCGCGGCCTGACCAGTACTTCGCGCAATAATCCTTTTCGAGCTTGCTGGGGGCGTACTCGGTGTCGCTGGGCGCCCAGTTTCCTTCGGCGTCGTACGCGCCGTTCGAGTTCCAGTGGTAGACGTCGCCCCAGGACCCGCCCGGGATCCGCAATAAGTAGTTACCCACCGCCTGGATTTTGTCCTTCACCGGCGCGGGATCGGCCCAGGCGGGGGCGTTGTTGCCGAATAAATGGAGGGGTTTGAACGTGTTGAGCGTCACGCCCGCGTCCACCTTCAGGGCCGGGGCGGGGGCCGCTTGAGCGGGAGGGGAAAACAGGGCCCCGAGGACGAGGGCGGCGGGTATCAGGGACATCGGGAATCGGACGGTTGAAGCCACGGAAGCCTCCTGGAATCATCGTTTCCGTCATCGCGAAAGGACGGTCCAACCTACACGACCGTTTCAAGGTTGGGAAGCGGTAAAATCTAGTGATCCACCAGGAACCCGTGACGGATGGACTGGTCTAATGTCCATCAAGGAGGACCCCATGAAACGATGGATGCTCGTCACCCTCGGAATTCTCCTGTCGGCGTCCGCGGCCCGGGCCGAGGACTCGTCGCGGGGGACTCCTTCCCCCACCCCGGTTCCCCCGTCGGTCCATCGCGCGAAATCCGTGACCTTTCGCGCGGGCGCGCTCCCGAGAAGCAACGCTGAGTTCAAGGGAATCCCGGCGGACGAATTCTACCGCCGCCTCACCCGCGACCTGGCCCCCTATCTGGGCGGCGCGCGCAAGAAACCGACGAAGTTCGAAAAATTCGGCCAAGCCGTCGGATGCGCCGTCGGAATCGGCTGTGCGGCCGTGGCGGCGGGCCAGGCCACGGGGATCCTCCACGGCAACGACGCGAAGAAAACGGGCAAGGGCGACGGAAAGCAGGGAAAACCGCAATCGCTGGAAGCGAGTTCCTGATCAACCCGTTCGAACATCCATAGCCGCGGTTCCATCCGTTCCTGGGCGGGAGGTTCCGTCTCTACTCGAAAATCTCCTCGCGCGTGTGGAAACCTTCCGCGATGACGGTGTCCTCCAAATTACCCTTGTTGACGAGGATCGGCTCGCAAAGAATGCCGGGCACTTGCTTGCGCCCGTTGTGGAAGGCCACGGTTTTCTCGCTCAAGGGTTTTTTACACGCGAGTTCCACGGCCGCCTCGGCCGTCTTGGTGGCCAGATGCTGGATAGGCTTGTAGACCGTCATGCATTGCGTTCCCGTCAAAAGCCGTTGGCACGCCATCAGATCGGCGTCCTGACCCGTCACTTGCGTCTTGCCCTCCAGGCCTTTCTGGGTCAGGGCGTAGATGGCGCCTTCCGCCGTGCCGTCATTGGAAGCCAGCACGGCGTCCAATCGCCCCTGGTTCTTGTCCAGCGCCTCCTCGGTGATGCGCGTGGCCTCCAGCGGCTGCCAATCCTTGGCCCACTGGTCGTCCACGATCCGGATATCCCCCCGGTCCAGGAAGGGTTTCAGGACCTTCATCTGGCCCTCGCGATACATGTGGGTGTTGCCCTCCGAGGGAGGGCCCCCGATAAGCAGGTAATCGCCTTTCGGTTTCAGCTTCACTAGGTACCCGGCCTGCATTTCACCCACCCGCACGTTGTCAAAGGAGCAATACAGGTCCAGATCGCAGTCTTGGATCATCCGGTCATACGCGATGACGATCACCCCCGCCTGGTGGGCGGCCTGCACCACCTCGGCCGCGTTCCCTTCCGGGGGGGGCACCACCACCAGCACATCCACCCGCTGGGCCTTCAAATGGCCCTGGCGGATATCCCGAACGGCGTCCTCAAAACGCGCGTTTTGCAGGAGAACCGAGGCTCCCAGTTCCTTGGCGCGGGCCATGAACAGCTTGCGGTCCTGTTGCCAACGCTCCTGGACGACCCCGAAAGGCAATAAAAGCTTGAACCTCATCGGACAAACTCCCTCGAGGGTTTTCAAAGCTCCCCGCCGCGACGGCGGAGTGTGTCGTGAAGAACAACCCGAGTATAACCGGACAAGCCGAAGGGTGAAACTTCCACCACGCGCCCTACCGTCCCGCCGCCGCTTTGCCACATAGGTTCATGAACACGCGTCCCCTTTTTGGTGATACCATAGCCGTCATGCGGTTCAGTCCGGGTCTATCCATCCACGGACGGAACCCAATATGAACATTACCCAGGAGGGAGAACATGGCAGGTAAAGCCAAGCGCACCACACATCGTAGCTCGAAGGGCAAAAAGCTTTACGCCGTCCGGAACGCCAAGGGTCAGTTCAAGGATATCCAGACCTACGAACGCTCCCATCGCGCCGACTTAGCCCACAAGAGCAAGGCCGAAAAAGCCGCCGCGAGGAAGAAGAAAAAGAAGTAAACCAAACCCGGCGTTTCAACGCCGTACCCTGCCAAGCCCCGAGATGTTTCTCATCCCGGGGCTTTTTTTATGCCTCTTTCACCCGAAAAACCTCCACATCAACCCTGTTCAAACGTTTTCCGCGAGCGTTGGATCCGCCCATAAATTGAAAACCGCGAAAAACCATACAGGCCTTCGCGGTTTGATTGTTTTGCTTGCGCGTTGGGGTGGGTGTCTGGGGCGCTTACCACCCCCTCATATATATCGCCCCCGTTTATACCAACTCCGAAACCAATTCAGGGCGCGTTTTCAAAACCCTAACAGGGTGCTAAAACTGTTTTGCAACCTGTCAGCAGTCACGGGATTCGAGCGAATCACAATAGCGAACATTGGGGTCAGGCTGGAGTTCCCCCGAAAAAGTGGACACCTGAGATAAGTGTAGAATACACGAATCG
>CAZSKE010000311.1:0-3585 GCA_964607325.1 uncultured bacterium
CAAGGAAACGGCCGGGGACGAAACGGCTTCTTCAGAGGGGGTCGGCGCGACCACTTCCGGCGATAGACCTTCTTGGGTGGGAATGATGGATTCCGTGGGGACCGGGGTGATTTCCGGAACCGTGATCGAGTTTACCTTGAAGGGCGCTTTGAAACAGCGCAAACCGAGGATCACGAGTAATAAAACGCCGACACCGATCAGGAGGGCCTTGAGCAGGGATCCAGAACTCGATCCCGATTTCACGTCGGAAGGAGAAGTGGCCTCCACTTCGGGAAGGGGGGATTCGGTGGTCTCGATCGGGGGCGGCGCGGGGGAGGGTTCGGAAGGGGGAGAAGATTCAAGGTTCGGGGCGGGCGTTGGAATCTCAGGAGAGGCGACTTTGATTTCCGACGGGGTTGGTTCCGAAGGAATGGGAGCGCTGGGGGGGGCGGAAGAAGGATCGGCGGCTTCGTTCGGAAAAAAAGCGGCCGCCTGGTCCGGATGGCGTTCGCGCCACTTCGCGAAAATAAGTCCGCACACCGGACATTCCGCGGGGCTTCCCGTCATGGCGAACTGACAGTTCGGACACTCCATAACGGTATTTTATCACGTGAGGGAGCCTACGGCTCTTTAAATGGGTTCCGGTGGAACCGTCGGAGCAGTGGATCGTTGAGGAAGCTGAGAAAACAAGGAGAAATCAAGGTCGAGGGCGGAGGGGGATCGCGGTCATTGGGCGCCCCTGGTGGGAAGCGAAAGCAAGGTCTCAGGCGCGGCGGGTCATCGCCCGCATGAGGAGTTTTAAGTCCGCTTGGTGCGCCGCGGAAAGGTGCAAGGTGGCGTGGTGGAGTTTTTCCTTGAGTCCGCTCACCACCCGGACATTCGTCAAACGGCCCAGGAGGCGAATGCGAACATTCCATCGAGCGGCGACAAGCGTGAATTCGCAGGTCTCATCCTCGGTCAGGGGTTCCTGACTGGTGAAGGGTAGGCCTTTGGCCAACATGGAGTGAGGGGGGACCTGCAGGATGGCCGCCAGGGAACCGGCCAGGGAACCGGTGGTCACGAGGGTGTGCGCGTAATCCGAATTGAAGGAGAGGTCCCGGTACTCCTCTTGCGTCAGTACACGGTACTCCAGAACCACGTGGGTTTGGTTGCGAATCCCTTCCGAGGGCTCGATCCAGCCTTTTCTCACAAACAGCATGACGACTCCAGGTTTAAATTGGCCGTATTGTACACCGGCGCTCAAGCTTTGGAATGCTCGATGACCTCGGTTAAACGCCGCAAATCCCCCTGATGAGCCGCCGTAAGATGGAGCGCGCCGCTGAAGACCACCTCTTTCATCTCCTCGCTGAGGAGGATATGGGCGATTCGGCCAAGCAACCGCAAGCGCGTTTTCCATCGGGGGACCGTGATGGTGATTTCAAGAAGCTCCCCTTCTTTCAGGGGGTCCTGACTGCAAAGGACCAGGCCATTCCCCGTCAGTTGGCTTGTGGAGACTTGAAAAAGAGCGGCCAAAGATCCCGCCAAGGCTTCCCCCGTCAGGCGGGTATGGGCGTAATCGGGGCTTTTATGAAGGAGTTCGGTTTCTGACGACGTTAGAACCCGGTATTCGAGCAAAACGGGGGTCTTCTTTTCCCGGTCACCTTGCCCGGACTCGATCCAGCCTTTCTTGACAAACAACATGGGGGCTCCCTGGGGCTTTTGATGCATTGTATCACCGAGAGGCCCGGAAAGATTCCCGTCGACCGGCTTGTTCGACTGGCTTATCATTCTGCGGTGCGGGTTCACCGAACGTTTGGCTCCTCGAGGGTGTCATGCAGAAGCGATACAGTCTGGTTGGGGAACGGGTTTTGCCTTCCGAGGACCCGACGGCTCCCATCACGGGTTTCAACCATCCCACGGAAGCCGAAAAGAAGTTCCTGATCAACGAGTTGAAGATTGATGAGCACACTCTGGCGTCCGCCCTGGACCCCGACGAGCTTTCCCGTCTTGAGTTTGAACCTGACCACAAGGTCATTCTTTTCAACCGTCCCAAGTCCTACGCGCCTACCAAACGGAGATCCCTCGGGATCGGGTCCGCGGGGCTTTTCCTGTACGCGGACAGGATGGTCGTGGTGATGTCCAGCGATGACACCATGTTGGACGGTTTGGCTTCCTTCAAGATCCCCGATTTCAACACCCTGGCCCTTCGGTTGATGTACCGGAGCGTCTACCACTTTTTGGAGCATTTGAGGATCATCAGCCAGTTGGCCGACGAAAGCCAGGACAAGCTGGCTTCGTCCATGGAAAACACGCATCTTCTGAAAATGTTCGAGCTTCAACGCAGCATGGTGTATTACCAGGTTTCCATTCACTCGAACCAGACACTGATCGAGAAACTCAAGAACAACGTCACTAAGTTTGGTTTCACTCCCGAGGAAATCGAGTTGCTGGACGACATGTCCATTGAGAACATCCAGTGCGGCAAACAGGCCGAGATCAATTCGAACATTCTCTCCGGCCTGATGGACGCCAGGGCCTCGATCGTGAACAACAACCTCAACATTCTCATCAAAATGCTCAATCTCATCACGATCGGTATCATGGTGCCGACACTTGTGGTCAGCGCTTTTTCGATGAATGTGCGAATTCCACTGGCCGAATATGGCTGGGCGTTCTGGGCGGTCATGGGCATGGCCTTGGCCTCGGTGTTGATTCTTGTGGCGTATCTGCGCTGGAAGAAATGGTAATCTCACGCTTGTTTTATCGAGTGGCGCGACTCTTTCCAAATCGCGGCGACCTTGGCGTCGCGGTTGAATTAGCCTCCCGAGGCTGTCAAAATGCGCCCATGAGCGAATACCGGCGAATCCTTTTTATAGCGTTTTTTTCAGGGGTGTTTTTCCCCGGCTGTGTTTCCATCGACCAGAATGTGTCGGTGGACCGTCCCACGGACACCAATCCAAACCAGAACCTGACTGAAAAATGCCCTTTGCGCCCCTATCCGTGCCGGGTAATTCGAACCATGGGGTCCCCGGGGGCGGATATCCTTCGCGGGGGACCGCGTGGGGCCAATGAACAAGCGGGTTTCGACCAGGTTTGGAATGTCCTGACGGTGGATCCAGGGCAAGAGGCTTACCCGACCCAGGAAGGCACCAATAAACCGAGGGTGGATTGGAACGCCCAATCGGTTTTCTTCCTTCCCGCCGGACAAATCGAGAACTCCTGCCGCCGGTACGTGCCGGCCAAGGTGGAAACGGACTGTCTTTCCATCACCATTTATTTCTCCACTTGGCTGGAAAAGGGGCCCTGCGAAACGGCCCAGGGAATTCCGGTGTTCGTGTACCTCTACCCCAAGACCAACTTGCCGGTCGGGCTCCTCACGACTGACGACGCCGATGGGGACGGTTTTTCGAATGATACCGAGGTCAAGCTGGACACCAACCCCAACGATCCTAATTCGCATCCATAAAGCGGCGATTCGCCGCCCGCTTCCTGTTCGGGCGGTTAAAACCTCAACGCTGAAAGCCAATCGGTTCATCATCCTGTTGAGAATGGGCGTCTCATGAATCCTCCGATCCATCCCAGCGGGCCTTCTTGGTGGAAAGCGCTTATTCTGGTTTCAATGATCTG
>CAZSKE010000312.1:0-3577 GCA_964607325.1 uncultured bacterium
TGCGGCCCGAGCCGGAAACACCCGTCTTGGCGTCCACGATCACGCCCTTGCGCTCGATGAGGTTCTTCTCGACGAGAGGGGCAAGCCCCAGGATCGTGGCCGTGGGATAGCATCCGGGGTTGGCCACCACGGACGCCCCGCGCACCTTGTCGCCGTTCAGTTCGGCCAAGCCGTACACAGCCTTGAAATCCGCCGAGCGGGCCGCTTTGCGCTTGTACCAGGCCTCGTACTGGGAGAGGTCGTCGAGCCTGAAGTCGCTTCCGATGTCCACGACCTTCTTGCCGGCCTTCGCCAGTTTGGGCACCATCTCCTCGGAAAGCCCGTGGGGCAGGCAGACAAAAATGAAATCGCAACACTCGGCCGCGCGCTCGAGCCTGAATTCCTCGCATTTGAGGTTGCAATGCCCCTTGAGCGCCGGAAAAACCTCGTTGAGGTCCCGTCCGGCGTAAGTGCGGGAGGTGACGTAAGTGACCTTGGCCCGGGGATGGTCCAAAAGAAGGCGCACGAGTTCCAAACCGGCGTATCCCGTCGATCCGATGATCCCGACCCGTAGCATATGGCGCCTCGCTGTGCCCGGCGCCTGCCGCCGGGCATGGAATCGAAGTACGTTAAAACGTCCCGTGGAGTTTTTCCACCCTTACATAGAGGGAACGGTCTTTTTTAGGGAGGGATTTGCCGGTTGGAACGGCCAAAACAGCCAGAAGGTCCTCGCCTGACGAGCGCTCGACGCGGTAAGTTTGCCCCTCCGCAACCTCGAGGGAGGGTTTCAAGGGTCTCGCGTCGGGGGCCCCCGGTTTCACCCGGCCGTCGGTAACCATGCGGGCGGCTTGGCTTCTCGTCTTGGCCGCCCCCACCTGCTTCAGAAAAACGTCCAACCTCACGGGATTATTTGTTCTCCCGGATGTAAGCCTTATCCCGAAGCTCTTTGATCCAGGATTGAAGGTTATCGACCTGTTGCCCGCCCTGCTGTATGCGACGGATCAAGGGAGCCGCTTCCTGGTAGGAGCCTTTCCGCTTGGAGGTCACCCGTAACAAGTAGACGCCCTGGGCGGTGCTGGCCAAACCGAGATGCTTGGACGGCATTTTCGCCAGCTGACGGTCCAGGGAGGGATCCATCTCACGGATCTGGGCCCGGAGCATTTCACCCATGTCCCCGCCCTTCTCGGCGCTCAACGTGTCCTCGGAGTACTTACGGGCCAGGGCCGCGAAACTGCCACCGGCTTCGATCTGGGCTTTGAGTTCCTCGGCCTGTTTTTTCGCTTCCGCGGCGTATCCTTTTGGGGCTTTGTCGGGGATCCGGAAGAAAATCATCGAAAACCGAACCGTGTCGAAATCGGAAGGGTTCTTCTCGTAACGGGCTTTCACGTCGGCTTCGGGAACCACGGCCTTGCCCTGGGCCTCCTCGCGTTTTATCGCCATGGCCCTCTGCGCCTTCATTTGCCTGGTGAGGCGCCGTTTGTTCTCGACGCGCAGGTCCTCCTCGTTGACGCCTTCTCTTTTCAGCGCGCTTTCGTATTCCTCCGTGGAGGGAAACCGTTTGCGAAGGGATTCCATCTGGTCCGAGACCGCTTTTTCGATCTCGGCCTCGTTGACGACGACCCCGAGACGATCGCCTTCCTGGGCGATGAGGATTTCCTGCACCATGGAATCCAACAACTCGCGACGGGTTTTTTGATAGAGGGCGGAACCGGGCTTGGCTTGAACGCCTTGCATTCCCAGATATCCCTCAACCTGGTCGGTAAGCTCCACCTCGGTGATGACCTCGTGGTTCACCACGACCGCGACACGATCCAAGGCGATCGAGGCCGCGCGGGAGGCCGGGGCGGACAAAAAGGCCCACAGGAGCGGAAGCGCCAGCCGAAGAGCGCGTTCAGCGGACCGCTTTTTTTGGGGCGCCCTTCTTTTTGCGGACGTGCGGTTTGACATGATCACTCGAATCCTCCCAAACAATGCCTACCACGGGGGCGAGGTCTTGGTTGACTTCCACCGTGGCGGTTTTCTTTAATCCGTCGAGCCATAGAACAAAACGACGGTCTTGCTCACGCCGAACCAGCATATCCCGAATTTCGACTTCCACCTCGTGAAATTCCCGCATGAGGGTGGGGCGAATCTCGATCAATTGGAACAAGTGCCAGCCGAAACCATCCTGGAGGGGCTTCGACACCTCGCCGGGCGTCAGGGCCAGAAGCGCCTTGGCGTACCGGGGTGAGATGCCTTCCATCGGGAGCCAACCCCAGTCCCCCCCTTTTTCCTTATGGGGCGCGACGGAAAACTCGAGGGCGATCTTGTCGAAAGACTCCCCAGCGGTAAGACGCGCCTGAGCCTTCATCAGTTCCCGTTTCGTCTGAACCACCAGGTGGCGGGCCCGGATCGCCTCGGTTTTCCAATAAATCCCGAGATGGGACCAGTAATACGCCTCCACCTCGGTTTTTCCGACCTTCACCTTCCGATACACCTCCCGCTCCGCCAGCTTGCGGACCAGATACTCCTGGGCCACTTTCCTTTTCCAAGCCTCGACGCTCACGCCTTGTTCCTTCAGGATCTCGAGAAACCCCTGGGGAGCGTCCACCAAAGCGTCGGCCAAAACCTTTTCAAGCTCGGAGCGCGTGACCTGATATCCCCGGCGAAGAGCCCTTTGGACCAGAAGCCGACGGTCCAGCACCTGGTCAAAAAGCGCGCGCTTGATGACCCTCATTTTCGTCTCGCTCACGGCGCTGTAATAAATCGCCATCAGCCGGAATTCGGTGTCGAACTCCTCCAGCGATATGGGTTCTCCGTTCAGCAAAACGACGGCTTGATCGGAAGAGAGGGGGGGCTGTGAAAGGTCCACGAGATCCCGGCATCCGGCCAGGAAAACCATCGCCGTGATCGTCAAGGCCCAAGCGAAAACGGCCGGAGCCCGCTCGCGCGTAAGCCCCAGCCGTTTGTTGAATCCTTTGTCATCCGGGTCCATCGGGGCCGAACCCCCTCAAACGCCCCGCGGAAAGGGGCCTCCCACTATTTTTCGTCCTTCAACGCCTGCTGGGAAGGCGAGATCGTGGCCAAGTACTTCTGGATAGCGTCCTCGTGCTGGACCACTTGAGAGCCCTCGCGCAACTGCTTCAACATCTTGTCGGCCATGGCGCGCACCTTGACCTGATCGCGAACCGCGACGTAGGGCCTGATCTTCTCGCCTTGCGCCTTGGATTCGGACATGTACTGGTCGTAACGGTCCTTGATCTCCTTCTCGGTAACCACCACGCCCTTGACCTTTTCCCGGGCGTAAGCCTGAGCGGTCAGCATCTTGGTGTAATCGTCCTTGAAGGTCTTTTGAAGCCGTTTGACCGATTCCAAATCCTTTTCGAGTTTTTCCTGGAGACGCGAAAATTGCTCCACCGCGCTGGGCAGGCTTTTGTTGAGCTCCTTGTCGAGTTCCGCGTTGGTGAACTTCTCCTTGCGCGCGGCGGACAGGACGGCTTCCTGGTCGATGAGGCTTTCCAAAACCTCCTTGACGTGGTCGGGATCCGTGGGGTCCACGGCCATGGGCGAAACCACCCGGTACAAGTCCAAGTGCTTCGTCCAATCGGTGGCGGTGATT
>CAZSKE010000313.1:0-3576 GCA_964607325.1 uncultured bacterium
GTGGGGGGCGGCGTGGGAGCCAGCGCCTTTTTCTTGCAGGCGGGCGCGGCCGAGAAGGCCAAGAGGAGGGGGAGGAGGATGTACGCCCAACGCTTCAGCACGGTGGCCTCCGACATAACTGAGACGATGATACCACCGGTTCCAAGCGATCAGAATGTGTGGTTCTTCACCGCCAGTCGCAGACTTTCTCAAGATAAGAATCAGTATCCGTCAATTGGGTTTTGAAAAGACCGTTGGCCTGGATTCGGCAGATCGTCTCACGATACTCTCCGCTCTCGTCACACGGTCTTGAGTAAGCTATATGCTGTCCATCAGGCGACCAGGATGGATAGCCGACATAGGCGTAAAAAGACCCCACGGCTTCATCCAAAACCTTTAGATCGGTCCCGTCATATAATAGAAGCCGACCGACGACGCCCATTGTGGCTTGGCTCCCTACGGCTAATAGCGAACGCATGGAGTTCCAAGCTCCCTCATAATCCATATGATCCGGATCGACCAATTGTTTGACCACATGGCTTCCGTCCAAATCCATTTCATAGAGTTCGGTATCACCGGCATCAAGCGAAGATGTCGAGAATAAAATACGATCGTTCGTAACCCACTGGCAAAAATCATACCACCCGGATGTCGGCCCAACCGGAGCATCCCCGGTACCATCCGAATGGATGACTCGAATTGTATTATGGGAAGACGCGTTGAGTGTGTAGGCTATTTTCGTGTCATCCGGCGACCAACCGATGCCACCACAATAACTGCTCGTATGATTTGTCAATTGAACCATGCCTGTTCCGTTTGCATTCATGATCCAAATGTTTGACGGATTGATTCCTCGCATGAAAGCGATCTTGGTTTTACTTGAATTCCACTTACCTCCATAATTGCCCGTGGAATCATTCGTTATCTGAACAACATCCGATCCGTCGGGTTTCATGCGGAAAAGATTCGTCGGAACACCATAAGCGTTCGCTCTCGTAAAAAGGATCTCCCCCGCCAACACGGGAGTCGGGGCGATGGTCCCCGTGATGGTGGGCGTGCAGGTCTTGGTGTCGGTAAAAGTCGAAGTGACCGTGGGGGATTCCGTGGCGGTGGAGGTGATGGTCTCCGTGAGGGTAGACGTATAGGTCGTGGTGTCGGTAACGGTCGAGGTGACCGTGGGGGTTTCCGTGGCGGTGGCGGTGATGATCTCCGTGAGGGTGGGCGTGCAGGTCTTGGTGTCGGTAAAGGTCGAGGTGACTGTGGAGGTTTCCGTGGCGGTAATGGTCCCCGTCGGGGTATGGGTCGCCGATGGGTCGGGGCTGGGGGTATACGTGGCCGTGGGGGGCGGCGTGGGAGCCAGCGCCTTTTTCTTGCAGGCGGGCGCGGCCGAGAGGGTCAGGAGGACAGCGACGAAAAGCGGGATCCAGAATCTCCGCACGGAAACCTCCATCATAACTTCACGATCATAGCACCGTTCTCCCATCCACCATGAAACCCCGGAAAATACACAAATTTCCACTGCAATGAGAAATGTGACGCTACATAACGGAAAGAATAAACCCGCCTACCTCGCGCCATGTCTCTTGAGAATATCCGCGCTCGAAAACCCCTTTGTTTTTCCCGCCAAAACCCGGCCCGCTTCGGCGCGGATCGCGGCCGCTTCACGCTTTGTCGGCTTGACGAACCTTAATGGCGCGTACTTATAGATGACTTCCGCGACTTCCGCGGCCATTTTCGCGGCGACCGGGTCGCCCATCAGTTCATCCCGCAGGGCCATTCCCACGGCGTGATCGATGAAGCGGTTGATGTTGTCGTAATGCAGTTTCTTCACGACCAGGGTTTTCAATTTTTCCTTCCCCATGCTGGGGCGGTAGCTGATGACGCCTTCCAAGGAACCCTCCTTTTAACCGTCACCATAATTGTATGCTAATAGTATGCTTTTCTCAACCCTTTCGTCGCAGACGGAAGCGCGTAATGACCACGGCTTTCTGGGTTTCTTGGATCATTCCCTGGATGTCTAATATCAGGTGGTTGTCGGATTTGAACGTCTCGCTGCCGAGTCGGCGATGCACATCCACCCACTTATCCGGCGGAAACCCGGCCAGTTCATCCACGTAACGGAGTGCCAGATCTTTCAACGCGGGGTGCGTTTGCAGGAGCGCTTCCAACTCCTCCTCGGCGACAGGGGTGAAGAGAACCTCATATCTTCCCATGACATCCTCTCAACCGTTCGTGGTCCGCGAAAAAGACGGCCAAGCGCGGCTAGCAACCAATATATGCCATAATATATTTATTTTACGATGACACAAGCCCGCCCCTTGCGCCTTAACGGACTTTCCATGGATTTCGGGCGAAGGATCTTCTTCCCTTTTGCGCCTTAGCAGGGTGCAAAAATATATTTTCAACACCCTGCTAGACCCCAAAATCGGCAAGAATCCCTGCCCGGTTTTTGATCCCACTCGGGAACGGTCCCTGGACCCTTCAGCGAATCCGGAAATAAAAAAGGCGGGCCTTTCGACCCGCCCACCTTCCTGAACCACGGAGAACTCAAAAGCGGCGGTCAGCCGCCAGCCGTCAGCGATTGGTTAAATCAAACCCTCCGCAAACCCTTCGACTTCCTTTCGGTCGCTCAGGGCGAGGGCGAAGCCCTCGCCGCTCTTACAGGTTCTTCTCGACCGCTTCCCAGTTGACTCGCTTCAGGAAAGCCTCGACGTACTTGGCCCGCGCGTTGCGGTAGTCGATGTAATACGCGTGTTCCCACACGTCACAGGTCAGGAGCGGTTTGGAGCCGCCCGTCAACGGGTTGCCCGCGTTCGAAGTGTTTTCCAGCGCGACGCTTCCATCGGCTTTTTTCACCAGCCAGCACCAACCCGATCCGAAAAGTCCCACGGCGGACTTTTGGAATTCCTCGCGAAACTTGTCCACGCTCCCGAAAGCCTTCTCGATCGCCGCTTTCGCCTTGGATCCAGGCGCTCCCCCTTCGGAAGGCGAGAGGCCGTTCCAATAGAAGGTGTGGTTCCAAACCTGGGCGGCATTGTTGAAGATCGGGCCTTGCGCCTTCTGGACGATCTCGTCCAGGGACAGGTTTTCCATTCCGCTTCCGATAATCAACTTGTTCAAGTTGTCCACGTAGGTCTGGTGATGCTTGCCGTAGTGGAAGTCGAGCGTCTCTCGAGAGAGAAAAGGAGCCAAGGCGGACGAATCATACGGCAGGCGCGGCAAGGTGAAGGGCATGTGGGTCTCCTGGATTTTTCTGCCGACAGCGCCTTGAATTCTATGTGGATTCCCGGAAAGGAAACAACCGGGCTTTAAAACATTTCGGGGGGGGATTCTCATCACCCGTAAAACGCCCGATTTACACATCACAACATCCTTTTTTAAGGAAAGTAAAACCATTTATCGGACGGTCACCCCCGAACCGTGGGGATATTCGGCGCCGAAAAACCCCAGTCATAGTGGGTTGTATTAATCGACGTGACAACCCCACTCAATGCCATCGGAGTGGCTTCGTTAAACCTTCGTTTCCACGCGCTTCCATGAAAAAGCATAAAAAAAGCGTGTAAGGTCCTGGCGAGAGCCGGTCGATAGGATGAAACC
>CAZSKE010000314.1:0-582 GCA_964607325.1 uncultured bacterium
TCTGGGCGGACGCACGCTCTCCCGCCGGTCCATCGATTTGCCCGAGGGCACGGACCTGGAGACCCTCGCCCAAAAGTTCCGCGATTTTCATCGAAACCGTTCCATCGAGCTGGAATCCATTTTCCGCCTGAGCCGCAAAATCGACGAAAAACCCACCGCGGACGCCTACACCAAGCTGGGCGTCATCCTGATGGCGAACGGGTTTTACGATGACGCCACCGCGAGGTTCCAGAAGGCCATCGAGTGGAACCCCGGGCACCTGGCGGCTCTGAAAAACTTCGGCATTGCCTTGTCTTTGTCGGGGGATCAGGCGGGCGCGATCGCGGCCCTTCATCGCGCGAAGGAACTGGGACCGGGTTTCGCCGACCTGTACTACCACCTGGGCAACGTGCACCTCGACCGGCTGGAGCTGGACGAGGCCACGCAACACTATCTCCAGGCGCTCCAGATCAACCCGCGCTACGCGGACGCCAGGCTCAAATTGGCGGCGACTTGCGTGGCTTACCTGCTTCGCGGGGGTGACTCCCTGCCGGATTTCAAGATCCGGGAGTTGGAGGAGAGGGCCATCAACGAGTCGGACAT
>CAZSKE010000314.1:592-2567 GCA_964607325.1 uncultured bacterium
CCCAAGATCCGCAACCGGGCCTTTCTGGTGGCGCAGGACGCGCTCAAACTCAAACGCTACGACGAGTCCTTCAAACAGTATCTGGAAGTGCGGCCGCGGTACACGCCCCGCGTGGGGGACGAGGTCATCTTCTTCTTCACGCTCACCCTGCTGTACGGGAGCGAGGGCATCGACTTGGCCATGACCGAGAACTACATCGAGAAGCTCGACCAGGTCATCGAGGAATACCCGCATTACGCCGACCTGCACCAGCACCTGGCCGCGGCGTATCTCATCAAATCGCGGTTCGTCGTGGCGCGCGCCTTGAGGGAGTTCAAGCGGGCGTTGGAGATCAACTCGCAGATGACGCGGGTGCGGGACAGCCTGGCGGACACCGAGGAAGTGCACAAGAGGGTCCTGGCGGCGTTGAAACGCGCCATCATTCCCGGCTGATCCTAGGCGGCGGATGGCCCCGCGAGAACCTCGGGACATCGCTCGGGAAACATAAAAATCGGGAGAGAGGCGTCGGGGGTTGAAAAGCTGTTCTGGGAAAGCTTGATGGGGTCCGCTATTTTGGCGAGGGATATGGCGGTGATGTAAAAGCGCCGCTGGGAGTGAAACGGCTCGGCTTGAGGACGACCGCGGGTTTTAAGGAGTGTTCTGGTCGCGTATCTCGAGGAAGTTCTCGGCCACGAAGGCCTTCAGGTCCCGGCTGGGAGCGTTGAACACCACTCCGTAGGCGAAGCGGCCCATGCTTTTCATCGCGTTCCGGCGGGCCCACACCACGGTGCCGGTGAAGGTGAGGGACTGGAAGCCGTCCTTCGAACGGACCTCCATGGCGATGACGGTGTGCTCGTCCATGGGTTTGGGGGTGTAAATCTGCATGCCGGTCGCGCTGATATCGATGAGGTTCGCGCGGAAAGAGCCGCTTTGCGCCCCGGGACCCAGCACGTAGCAGTTCATGGACTGCAGGACCACGATTCGCGGCGCCACGCGCTTGTGGATGTCGGGATCGGGCCGTGAAATTCTCTTTCGGATAGCCATGTTTTCAATATAGCATAACGGCCCACCGGTTGGCCCGCAAAAATACGACGGGACTTGAGCCTTGGGAAAGGGAATCCAGCATGCCTGAAGTGCGCGTACGGTTCGCCCCCAGCCCCACGGGACACCTGCATGTGGGCGGAGCCCGGACGGCCCTCTTCAACTGGCTTTTCGCGCGCCGCCATGGCGGCAAGTTCATCCTCCGGATCGAGGATACCGATCGCGAGCGGTCCCGGGACGAGTACGAGGAAGCCATCATCCGGGATATGCAGTGGTTGGGCTTGAACTGGGACGAGGGCCCCTCGATCGGGGGTCCCCGGGGCCCTTACAAGCAGACCGAACGGGCGCCCTTCTATAAGGAACACCTCAAGAAGCTGTTGGCTTCGGGCGCGGCGTACCCTTGTTTTTGCTCCCAGAAGGAAATGGAACTCGAACGCGAGAAAGCCGAGGCCCTGCGGGTGGGTTACCGCTATTCGGGCCGTTGCCGGGACCTGTCGGCCAGCGATGTGGCGGCGCGCAAGGCCGCCAAACAGCCCTACGCCATACGGTTGCGCCTGCCGGAAGGGGTCACCGAGTTCCACGACATCATCCGCGGAAAGGTGCGGGTGGATCACGCCGAGCTGGACGATTACATCCTCGTGCGGACCGGCGGGGAACCGACCTACAACTTCGTGGCGACCGTGGACGACGCCCTCATGGGCATCACGCACGTCATCCGCGGCGAGGACCACCTCACCAACACCCCCAAGCAGATCCTCCTGTACAAGGCGTTCGGGTACGAGCCGCCGCTGTTCGCGCACTTGCCTCTCATTCTGGGCGAGGATCGGACGCCCCTGTCCAAGCGCCACGGGGCCTCCTCGGTGGCCGAGTTCAAGCGCCAGGGTTACCTGCCGGACGCCCTCGTGAACTACTTGGCGCTCCTGGGCTGGTCCCTGGACGCCAAGACGGACCTGAT
>CAZSKE010000314.1:2577-3567 GCA_964607325.1 uncultured bacterium
ATCCGCGAACACGAAGAACTGACCACGCACTTCGTCCCGCGCGCCGATCTGGTGAAGAACTTCAGCCTGGAACGCGTCAACAAGAGCCCGGCCGTTTTCGACTACCAGAAACTGCTCTGGGTGGACGGCAACTACATCCGCAAGGCCGACGACGAGCTGGTGTTCCAGCAATGCCTGGAATACCTGTGGGATATGGGCGGTATCGACGAGAATTTCATGCGGTCCTCGGGCCCGGCCCTGAAACGCATGTTGGCCCTGGTCAAGTCCAGCCTGAAGACCATCAACGAGGTGGGGGACCAGATCCTGTATTTCCTGGGCGAGGTGCACGTGTACGATCCCGTGGGGCTCGACAAGCACCTGACGGCCTCGAATCTCCCCATCCTGGAGGAGGCCGTCCAGATCCTTGACGACCAGGTGATGTTCAGCGCGCCCGTCCTCGAGAACAAGTTCCGCGAGGCGGCCGCGGCCGCGGGCCGCAAGTTCGCCGATTACGTGCATCCCATTCGCTTGGCCGTGACCGGTCGGGTTTCCAGCCCCAGCTTGTTCGAGGTCATCGAGATCCTCGGCAAGGGCCGCTGTATCGTCCGCCTCAAGCGGTTCATCCAGATGATCCGGGCGAAAGCCTGAACGATGACGGTGGGCGGGGCGGGTTTGTGGACGGCCGCGTCGTCATCCCGGGCCCGTTCGGCTCCCTGAGGCTCGCTCGGAACGCGGAATTTCGACGTTAGACAACCCCTGGGAGACCTTGGAGTGAACCGACTGGTTGTTTATTCCATACTGCTTTGTTTATTGGTGGGATGCGGAGGGAGCGACCGCGTCCTTTCCGCCGAGCGTCAAACCGCGCGGGGGTCCGAGGCCCTTTCCGCGGCTGTCTGGCTTCTGGAGAACGAACCCTACCGAAACATCGATTGTTCGGCCTTCGTCCGCGCTTGTTATCATTCCGCCGAGATGAAGGCGTACCTGCGCCGGCAACCCTCCGGCCGGAGCATG
>CAZSKE010000315.1:0-3556 GCA_964607325.1 uncultured bacterium
GGTGCCGCTCACTCTCTCGGGGAAATCAGCGGTGGTTTGAAAACCGCCATCGGCAAACTCAATCACCTCGGTCTTTCCGAGGCGCCCGCCAAGTCCACCCTGGCTTATGCCAATTCAAAAAGGCCGTGGCAGGTATACCAAGCCGTTTTCAATCATCTTTTGTTGAACTGCCAAGCTGAAGCTTCACGACACAAACGGAAGTTTCGTTTCAAAAACCCGCTCTACAGCCTCGACTCAACCACCATTGACCTTTGCATAACGGTGTTTAACTGGGCGAAGTTCCGAAGGACCAAAGGGGCCATCAAACTCCATCTTCTTCTGGCGCACTTAGGATATCTGCCGTCATGGGGGCTTGTGACCGATGGCAAGATTCACGATGTGAAAGTGGCGCAAAATCTGGAGTTTCCGGCGGATTCCATCGTGGTGGCCGACCGCGCCTACTTAGATTTCAATCTCTTGGCCCGTTGGACATTCCAATGTGTGTGGTGGGTGACGCGAGCCAAAAACAACATGGCCTACAAAGTCGTGAAGAACTTGCCCGTGCCCCAAGGCGGAAACATCTTGAAGGATCAATTGATCCGTTTGACGGGGTTTCATTCTCGCAAATCGTACCCGAAGGAAATCCGTCGCGTGGTGATCTGGGACAACGAGCATGAGCGGGAGTTGGTGTTTCTAACCAACCACATGGGATTCGCCGCCTCGACGGTGGCCGCCATCTACAAAGAACGCTGGCAGATTGAGTTGTTTTTCAAAGCGTTGAAGCAAAACCTGCACGTGAAGTCGTTTGTGGGAACATCGGAGAACGCAGTACAGACCCAGATTTGGACAGCATTGATCGCCATGCTGTTGTTGAAGTACCTACAACTCAAAAGCCAATTCGGATGGAGTCTGACCAACCTGGCCGCGATGCTACGTATGAACCTGTTGACCTACCGTGATTTGTGGGCATGGCTGGACGAACCGTTCAAAGTTCAGAGGCTGGAAGCGACCGAAAACCAGCTCACGTTGATACCCACATGATTTGGACAGCATCCTGCCGAAAGCAGGGAGGCTCATCCCGGGAAATGCACGAACCTGTCTAAAAAGACTTGTTTCAAGAGGGGGTTAGCGTGACATTACGAACGTTTTGGACAGCAGTGAAAAGCCATGATGAAATATGACGAACGTCCCAGGAAGGGCAGTATCCCCTTTACCAGCCCCGCCCTCATGGATATCCCCGAGGCGGCACAAGTCAACGCGACTCCACAAGCGCTCATCACGATATAGATGAACGGTTCGTATACTTGCCGGTTCGCGAGATCAATCGTTATCCGCGTGGTCCAACAAACACCGATCAGGACCGCCAAACCGACGAATCCCGCGTATCCTGTGCCGAGCACACGTGTCCTGAGGAAAAACACATCGTCTTTATATGCACAGCCGAGGAACACGACGGCCAGTGTCAACGGAAGGAATTCCAAGCGGTAGTAGAAATGCCACTGGCATCGATGAATTATTTCGGCCAATATCATCAAGAACGCAAATATTCCCATCATCCTTTTTCGGGAGCGCGCCGCGTATCGGCACAGGAAATAGCCGCAAAAGACGTTGAAAAACAGGAACGGAATGAACCACAAGGGCCCCAAAAGTCGGATGTCGGAATCCAGCAGGAATATTTTCAACACCCTTTTGGCGGTTATGTTCCAGGGCTCCTCCCGGCCCATCCGTTCGATCAGGAAGTAGAGGATGTTGATACCTATATAAGGCGCCACAAGCGTCCGCATTCTTTTTCTGATGAACATCCCGAACGGCATTGAGCTGTTCATGAATATGCCCGAAACGAAAAAAAACAACGCAATATGGAACAAATATAGGAACCTGAAATGGGGAAATCCGCTGTGCGCGAGAACAATCGCAAGGATGCCTATGCCCTTGAAGGCATCCCAAAATTGGTCCCTGGGTCCTTGCATCGCGGATCGGCCCTTCCCTGAAGTCATGGGTGCAATTTTTACGGGTGTTACGCCAAAAGCTCTTTGTAGATTTCCGCCGTTCTTACGCCGACCTTGTCCCAATCGTGGTTTTCGCTCACATATCTTAAACCGTTCGCCGCGACTCGGTTCCGTGAAGAATCGTCCGATAGTATTTCAAGCAGTTTTCTCGACAGGTCGTCCGCGTCGCCGTTCTTGAACACAAATCCGTTTTGGCCGTCGCGCACTATTTCCAGCATGCCGGGGATATCGGACACCAAAACGCACCTGCCGTAACTCTGGGCCATCAAAACCACGCCGCTTTGATAAATGCGGCGATACGGGATGACCACCACGTCACAGGCCGCGAAATACGTCGGGACTTCGTCGTTCGGGATATAACGAATGTGGGATACGCAGTTCGCTTGAATGCCGAGTTCCCCGATCAAGTTTTCATAGCTGGAAAAATCGGTTTTCCAAGGTCTTCCCGCGATCAACAGAACCGTATCGGGCTTTTCGGCGATCGTCGAGGGCATGGCCCGCAGTAAAAGATCCAAGCCCTTCACATCCTTTATCTGCCCGAAAAACAACACTACTTTTTTATTCCCGTCAATGCGCAAACGCCGTTTCGCTTCGTCCGCATCCGGGACCTTCTCCATCATGTGGAGGTAATTCCCGTGGGGAATCACCCTTATTTTTTCGGGTGAAACGCCGAGTTTTTCCACGATCTCGTCGCGGGAAAGTCGGTTGTGGACGATGAGGACGTGCGCGTAGTTATAGAAATGACCGATGACTTTTGGCGGGAATGGGCTTTTTTCGAAGGATTCAACATCATGGACGGTCAAGACGATTTTTCTCATCGTCACCTTGAACAGGACCAATTGGCCGATCTCGGCCAGATTTCCGTGGAACACATGATAATGGCACAATCGGCAACCACGGAATATCGCCGATACCAGCATTCTCATGCACGCCAAGAGGTACTTGGCCGTTCGCAACCAGAATTTCCCCGTCCCAAATATTCCCTTGAAGACCGTCTTGATTTCCAGACCCTCGAGGGCCGACGTATTCTTCATATCGGATGTGTAAAGGGTGATTCGACAACCCGCCTTGATCAAGCCGGCGCAAAGACCATAATCGTAGTAATCCATCCCCCCATGGGAACCGATCTGCTCCATCATGGCGACCTTCATTGTTTTACGCGCATTCGTCATTTGTTCGGTTCTTTTCGATCGTCTTGATTCGACGTTTCCGACAGTTCGTTCGTAAAGGGGATATTTCTGTCCCGCCAAAAGGATCTAAAACCTTTCAGGATGGCGTGGATGGCGTCCCAACGTCGGCCGACCATAAAAGGCACCGCCCTTCTGATGATATAGAGCGGAAAGAAAACCGCGCTGACGACCCAATCGACGCCACGGGCATGAAGTTGGATGTTGAAAAGACGATTGCGGATGATGTGAAATACGTAGAATGGCAGACGCGGGTTTTTCACGTCCCACATGTCATTATAGGATTCCGTTTTTCCTTTCAGGCTTCCCTGGCATCGATGCAAAACAAGGGCTTCGGGAATGTACCGCATTCGTACTCCCTTTTCCTTCGCCCGCATACAC
>CAZSKE010000316.1:0-3003 GCA_964607325.1 uncultured bacterium
CGACCGACAGCCTGACCCCGACGAACACACGGACTTGGACCAACACGCCGACGGAGAGCCTGACGCCGACCTGGACGAACACGCCCACGGATAGTTTGACGCCGACCAACACGCGGACCTGGACCAACACGCCGACGGATAGTCTGACGCCGACTTGGACGAACACATCAACCGATTCACTCACGCCGACAGACACACGGACTCCAACGAACACGCCGACTTGGACTAACACGCCGACGGATAGCCTGACTCCGACCTGGACGAACACGTCCACGGACAGCTTGACCCCGACGAACACGCCGACTTGGACCAACACCCCGACGGACAGCTTGACGCCGACCTGGACGAACACGCCCACGGACAGCCTGACCCCGACGAACACACGGACTTGGACGAACACGCCGACCGATAGCCTGACGCCCACTTGGACGAACACGCCGACCGACAGCCTGACCCCGACGAACACACGGACTTGGACCAACACGCCGACGGATAGCCTGACGCCCACCTGGACGAACACGCCAACCGACAGTCTGACGCCGACGAACACGAGGACCTGGACCAACACGCCCACTTGGAGTTTGACAAGAACGTGGACGAACACGCCGACAGACAGCCTGACACCGACGAACACGAGGACCTGGACGAACACACCGACATGGAGCCTGACCCCCACTCACACCTTCACAAGGACCGAAACCCGGACCTTTACCTTGACCCGCACTTGGACGAACACTCCGACGCATTCCTTGACGAGGACTCCTACTCCCACAGCCACCTGGACACCCACGGCCAGCTTGACGAGAACATGGACAAACACCCGGACTTGGACACCCACTCGGACCTGGTCGCTGACCCCGACTCCCACCTGGACTCGCACCTATACTTGGACGTTGACGGGTACTCGCACTCCTACGAATACCAAGTCGCCGACCCTCACTCGGACCCCGACGGTTACGAGAACCTTTACGAACACCTTCATACCCACCAAGACCGCGTCCCCTACCAAGACGCCGACAAAGAGTTTGACCCCCACCAAAACACCCACGTGGACTCCCACGGTCACCGAAACGGGGACTCCGTCTCTCACGCCCACGCCGCCCAGCGGATTCTGGGTTTCAAGAAATGTTTATTACCCTGAAACCGATTACCCTCCCGTGGAAATCGCCCTGCATTTGACTTCCGCCGGATCTTTCTCAGTCAAGGTCTACAACTCGGCGGGGGAACTTGTCAGAGTTCTTAGAGAAGAGATCGCCACGACCGCTCCGCTCGATATCGTTATGGAATGGGATGGGTTGAATCAGAAAGGTCAACAGGTCGCCAGCGGTGTTTACGTGCTCCATGTCCTCAACCGCACACAGTCCCTGTCGGCTAAATTGTTGATCGTCCGATAAATTGTTGGATTTCTGCCGTTTTTCATCGAATTGTTGTAATATTTGACTAAGAAGAAAACGTTATGAGTTTTTTAGGCGGTTATGATTCAAAATAAAGCCCTAAAACGAGTATTCGGGGCATGAAAAATGCTGTTTTTTCCTAGTGAATGCGGTTATCTGGAAATCCAGTATGGGATGTAATCGCATGCGGGTTGAAATGAAAAAACGCCTCAAGCCAGACTCCACCTTGGGTGGGTTGCATACGCTTGTTCTCCCTTGGTTGTTTTTTGGGGTCGCGGCTCTCCTGCTCCTGGGGTCTCCATCCCGTTCATTCGCATATTCCCACGGGATCACTCCCTCGGGCGCTTCGCCCGCCGACGCCGGCATCACCACCATCTACAACCGCTACAAGACCGATTACTTCGAGGCGTGCGATGGCAACAACACCAGGGTTCGATGGGACAACGCGAGCCTGACCGTGTCCGAGGGCATGGGTTACGGGATGATCTACGTGGCGTATCTGGAGCCCGACTCGACGGGTCCCGCGTTGATGCAGAAACTACTGAATTTCGTCAACTCGAAACTGGATGGGTATGGCCTGATGCACTGGCAGGTGTCGTGCGGCGGGGTCAACGGTCAGAACGCCGCTCTCGACGGGGATGTGGACATGGCCATCGGCCTTTTACGCGCCCACCAGCGCTGGCCGAGCTCCGGGTTCGGGACGGCCGCCTCCACGTTCATCAACCGTATGCTCGCCTCGGAAACCGACGCTTGCGGGTTTAAGCCAGGCGACGCCTGGGGCGGGTGCGGAAGCGAGGCTAACCCCAGTTACGCGGCCTTGGCTTATATACCCTGTTTCGGTAGCCACACCGGCAACACGTCCGCTTGGAACACGGTTCGCTCGAACACCTACACCCGCCAGTTGGCCTACTGGTACGCGAATTACGCGTTGCCCCCGGATTGGATCCAAGTGGACACGGGTTCGACCAGCGGGCGCTACAGTCGCGGAAACTACGGATACGACGCGGCTCGGACCCCCTGGCGCCTCGCCCTCGATTACCTCTGGAACGGCAACACGGACTCCCTCAACCAGTGCAACAAGATGGTGAATCTCTGGAAGAGCCAGGGATCCGTCGCGCAAGTGTTGGACGGGTACAATTATTCGACGGGCCAGCGAACCGGCAGTAACCTGAACGGGACTTTCGCGGGGACGGCTTGCGTGGCGGCCATGGTGGATTCGGCCCACCAGTCCTGGCTGAACGCCGGATACACGACCATCAAGGGTCTCCCGGATAACACTTATTTCACCGATTCGTGGCGCCTCCTTTCCCTCATGGTGTTGACCGGCGTTTTCACGAACCCCTGCGCGACGATAACGCCCCCTTGCGGCAACCTGACCTG
The DNA here is from genome assembly GCA_964607325.1 of uncultured bacterium. Classification (GTDB taxonomy): domain Bacteria; phylum Oederibacteriota; class Muellerivitia; order Muellerivitales; family Muellerivitaceae; genus CAZSKE01. The sequence continues at coordinate 2,775 of CAZSKE010000316.1, forward strand.
CACGTATTCCCCCACGCCCACCCGGACCCTCACCCCCCGGCCCGTGTCCATCACCCTGACCAAGACCATGAACGCCGCGAATCCCTACACGGGCGCGACGACGGGGGTCACCTTCAATCTGTGCAACGCCACGGGGGCCTCAACCGCGGCCGCGGTGACCCTTCAGGACCTCACGACGTATGTGGGTTCCGGCTCGGGCTACCTTTCCTGGTGCGGCCCCTACAACTCC
>CAZSKE010000316.1:3013-3551 GCA_964607325.1 uncultured bacterium
ACGTGGTGACCGTGGGAGGGAACCCAGTGACGATCGGCGCGACCCTCCTGGACCAGACCAACTTCAGGGTCTCCGTCCAGAACATCCCGGGCGGCATTTGCGTCCCGGTGACGATGTGCTTGGCGGATTACGGCGCGAACAACCACACGTGCGTCACCATCATCGACAATGGGATAGCGTCCTGGTCGGGCGGCGGTCCGGTGACCTCGAACGCCGCGTCGATGATTTACCCCTGCGCGGCTTCCACGAACACCTTCACCCCCACCCGGACCCCCAGCGCGACCATGACGCGAACGCCAACCGCGACCCTCACCCGCACGAATACCCCCACTGTCACCCGTACGCTTACCTTCAGCGCGACGCCCACTCGAACCGCCACGCGCACTCACACGGGCACCTTCACTTTCACGTCGACCCGCACCCCGAGCAGGACGCCCACGGCGTCCTCCACCCACACCATCGCGTTGACCCATACCTTCACGCGCACCAACTCACCCACGTTCACCCGCACGGCCACTCCCACCTTCACGGCCACCCC
>CAZSKE010000317.1:0-3520 GCA_964607325.1 uncultured bacterium
GAGCGCTTCGGGAAAAGTAGCGCAATTCACCGCGATAAAGGGTTTTCCTTTTCGGGATCCCAAGTCGTGCAACGCATGTGCGAAGAGTTCCTTGCCCGTGCCGGTTTCGCCGCGGATCAAAACGGTGCTTTCGCTCGAGCCCAAGACCGGGATGATTTCGAACAAGCTCCGCATCAAGGGGCTCCGGCTGAGCAGGTCGCCTGCTTGGATGCGTCCCACCAACTCCCGCTTGAGTTCCTCCACTTGGCTGAGGTCCCGAAATGATTCTACTCCGCCAATGATCTTACCTTTTTCATCGCGGAGAATGGCCGTGGATATGCTGATGGGGACACGGTGCCCAGCCGCGGTGATGATGAAAGCGGGCTGGTTCACCACGGGGCGGTCCGTTCGGAGGGTCCGGCGGAGAGGACATTCACCCTCGCAGAGGCTGGCGCGGAACACCTCCGAACAGGTCTTTCCCAAGGCTTGGTTGCGGGTGACACCCGTGATTTGTTGGGCGGCGCGATTGAACGAAGTGACGCGCCAAGAGGAATCCACGGTAAAGACGCCATCCGAGATGCTCTCCAGTATCGGGGACGTGGAACCCGAAAGCGGGTTTATATTGGAATTTTGACGGAGCGGCATGATGAGCCTCGGTGGTTTGATCGCGATTCCGCGCGGGAAAAATCGGCTTGTTTCCGCTTTTCGGGACGTTGAACGGGATTCTCGATGCGAAGGGCTTTGCCGTTGACCAAGGCGTCGGTGATTTTTTTTCGGGCGGATTCTACGATTCGACCGAACGTCGGGCGGGAGACCCCCATGTGTTGGGCGGCTTTATCATGGTAAAGGTCCTCGGAATCGGCCAAACGAACGGCTTCCAATTCGTCCATTTTTATTACCACCTCCTGCAGATCGACCAAGGGAATGCCCCGCGGTTTGAAATAAAGAGCTTCGGGTTGGCATTGAATTCGTCGGGGGGAACAAGGGCGGGCCATGAATAATTATTAGCGTATGCTCATAACGTTGTCAAGCGTTTGGCGTTGTTTGTCGCGGAACTCATTATTCAAATCCCCAACTGTCCAAGACAACCCGTTCTATCCGCGGAGACCCTGTCGTAGAACCATCGGCACACGACAGGACATGGCGCGGAAAGCGCGGAGTAAATCGGACCGATAACATTTGGTCGAGGGAACACACTCTTCATTTGAAGCATCACGGCTTCTTTCGGCATAACGCCTATGGGTTCCTCCATAGTCCCCATAAAGCCTATCCGCGATCCCCACGCCTCCGCGGCTAATCCCTTAGGGTGGAGTTGACTTGGAAAATGGTTCGCGGTTAATCTTGCCCGCGATGATTTTGAAGCGCTTTCAGGTCACCCCTGCGGTTATTCTGGCTCTTGCGATCTTCGCACTCACGGCGGGTGAAGGGTTTTGGCATCACCACGAGAAGTGCGAACGGTCCGACTGCGCTTATTGCCAGTTTAATCGGATCAACGTGGACTCCTCCCACGTCGTTCCGCCTCCCGCACCGGGGCCTCCCGTCGTTGTTTCGGCCGATTTATTCATTCCGTTCCGCGTGCTTCCAAAAACGATTTTCCATTCGCCTTTCGGCAGGTCCCCTCCTTTCGCCTCCTGATTTAGGAAAAGATTTTCATTTCCAAACTCCAGGAGGAATCCATGCGTTTTCATGTCGTGTGTGTTTTTGCGGCCGTTTTCACGGCCATGTGCGCCACAGGCCTGAAGGCCGAAGCACCGCCATCGTTACAATCCAACCTGATGAACCCCCTCATCGGTTTGACGGGAATGTTCAAGCGCGGGGTGAACGTCCGCTTCTGGGATTTCCTTTTCTACTCTGTTTTCGGACTCGTGGTGACCAGCTCCGTGAAGGCCGCGGGGGTGCTGGCGGTGTTCACCTTTCTCATCGTGCCGTCGGTTTGCGCGGTCCTCCTGGGCAAGAGGGGCGATGCCCAGCTGGTTTGGGCCTGGGTTATCGGGATCGCCGGTTCGGCGGCCGCGGTATGGCTTTCCTATGCGCGCGACCTGCCCACCGGCGCGTCGGTGGTTTGCGTGTTCGGGTGCCTCGTGACGGTGATTTCCGTCGTCACCCACGCCCGCTTCCCCAATAAAAAGAGTGACGTTTTGTGAGGGGGACGTTAAGGTTTTGGGGACGCCGGTGTCTTCCGCCGGTGGCATGCGTGAACAAGGATGACCCCCAACGCGGAAAGCCGGAAAACAAAGTTGAGTCGCACAACGACAAAAAAGGAGTCAATGCATGGATCATTTCAAGGAAACGGATATATCGAAAGCGATACTTGACGCGTATCACGATAAGTTTTCCAAGTCATTGGAAAGCGATGTTCTCATTGTCGGCGCCGGGCCGTCCGGCCTAGTGGCCGCGTGGCGTTTGGCGCAGACAGGCCATCGGGTTGTTATGCTTGAAAAAAGGCTCAGTCCCGGGGGTGGCATCTGGGGCGGCAGTTTAGGCATGAACGAGGTGATCGTGCAAAAGGCGGCCCTGGGCATCCTGGTCGAGGCCGGAATCCGGCATCGGGCCGCCGGGCGTCTTTTCACGGCCGACGCGATGGAACTGGCGTCGGCGTTGTGCCTAAAAGCACTTCATGCGGGTGCGGTTTTCCTCAACCTGATGACGGTCGAGGACATCTGCGTCCACTCCGAAAAGATGACCGGAGTCGTGGCTAATCGATCCTTGCTTGGGGAAAGCCTGCCGATCGATCCGATCGTATTCTCGGCGGCGGCCACCATTGACGCCACCGGGCACGAGGCTTTCCTGGCCCGCTGCCTCCAGCGCCGGGGTCTGCTGAAGAACAGCCCCGACCGACTTCCCGGCGAAGGTCCGATGAACGCATCCGCAGGCGAGCAATTTGTCGTGGAACATGTCGCGGAGCTGTATCCGGGTTTGTGGACCACGGGCATGAGCGTGTGCGCCTCGTTGGGGGGACCCAGAATGGGCCCAATTTTCGGGGGGATGCTCTTGTCGGGCGAGAAAGCGGCGGCTTCGATCGCGCGGGCCATTGAGAAAACCCGGCCGGAAAAATGACCCAATTTCGTTGCCTGTTAACTTGGAACGCCCTGACCGGCATTAACGGGTTTGATGCGAAGTTTTTTCTCGGGAGGAATATTTTTTACCGCCACTTGCAATTCGCGAACGTCCCGATCGAGAATCCACAGCCGATTTCATCGAAGGTCGAGCCGGAGTAAAAAAATCGAAAGGAAGTGAAAGGATGGATGCTTCAAGTCAAGTCGTCGCCATGCCGCGTATTGGGGAAAAGGCCCCCTCTTTCAAGGCCGTCACCACGCAGGGGGACATCAAGTTTCCGGAGCAGTACGAGGGCAGTTGGGTCATTCTTTTCAGCCATCCGGCTGATTTCACTCCGGTCTGCACATCGGAATTCATGACGTTCGCCACCCTCGAAAAGCAATTCGAGGAATTGAACTGCAAACTGGTGGGTCTCTCGGTGGATGGGTTGTACAGTCATATCGCCTGGTTACGCACCATCAACGAGAAAATCGAATACAAAGGC
>CAZSKE010000318.1:0-1942 GCA_964607325.1 uncultured bacterium
CGGTCCGGATTTATACATCCGCAGGCGAACGTGTAGCGGAGATCGCGTCCAATCCGGGTGTTCCTGGTCGTGTAGTGTGGCGCCCTGATACAGGCCCGGGAAGGTCCTTGGCGACGGGTAACTACCTGGCGGTGGTGGAATTGTGGTCCGGATCGGCACGGGTGGATCGGCGGATTATAAATATTCACGTCCTTCGATGAGGGTTCTTTCGAGCCCGGAGGGAATTCTCCTCTTCCTCGGTCAGGAATCGCCAATCGCCCAAGGGGATGTCCAGGGAGAGGGACCCGATCTTCGTGCGTTTCAGGTCGAGCACCTTGTTGGGCCTCCCCGTGGTCGTGTCCAGGAACGACGCGAAGAGGCGGCGGATTTCCCGGTTCTTGCCCTCGTCCAACACGACTTCCAGCCGGGTCTTAGGCCCGCCGCCACCCAGGATGACCGCCGACTTGGCGCGAAGGATTCCCACGGGCGACGGGACACCCTGCGTGGCCCGGCGCAGGTTGTCCTTCGTGACCCATCCTCGCACCCAGATCTCGTAGGTTTTCTCGACGGCGCCGGGTCGCGTCAAGTCGCCCACCCAATGGCCGCGTCGCGTGAAAAGCAAAAGACCTTTCGAATCCTTGTCGAGCCTTCCAATGGGGACATAACCTTCCTGACGGACCCAGGGGGGAAGCAGGTCGTAAACGGTTTTCTGCCCGAGCTCGTCGGAGCGCGTGACGGTGCATCCCTTGGGTTTGTGGAACGCCAGTAGTTCGGGTCGCATGGGGCTTTATGGTATCGAAAAGACCCCTCGATCGGCTTCCGGAACGACCCATCGGCCCCCAAGGGCTTCTGGAGACGATTCGGGACCCGAAAGGCCGGAAAGCCGCCAAAATAAAGGGCCTTCGCGGGTAAGGGGGGGCTATTTCCTTGACAACGCCCGGGCTCAATTTCTAAAATCCGCATCTTCGTTTTGCGCCGCCAGGTATGCCCGCGGAGCCCCGAATTGGCGGCGGCGATGTCGCTCCGCAGGGAATAGTGGTCGGTTCTTAGCGTCGGATCTCTTCCGCGCCGTACTGCGCCCCTTTTTCCCGCCTGGTGAAGCTGTTCAACACATGAATTGAATCCGGAGGATGCGAACGTGCCTGTCACGATCCGCTTGAAGCGCGTCGGTAGCAATCAGAAACCCGTTTTCCGCCTGGTGGCGATGGATCAGCGGAAAGGGGCGAATAAGGGGCGGGTGGAAGTGTTGGGCACGGTGGATCCGTGCGCGAAGGAATTCACCGTCCTCAACGTGAAAAAGGAACGCATCGAGGAATGCGTGCGTCGTGGCGCGATCGTCTCGGTGACGGCCGGCAAGATCCTGAAAAAGCTCGGCGTGGACCCGAAGGCCTCGAAAACATCCCCCAACTGACGAAGCCGGGAGGTTTCCCATGAAAGAACTCGTTGAATTTGTGGCCAAGTCGTTGGTGGACAAGCCTGATTCGGTGGTCATCCAATCGCGGCCGGAAGGCAACCTGACGGTGTTGGAACTGCGGGTGGCTAAGGACGATTACGGCAAGATCATCGGCAAGCAAGGGCGCACCGTGAAGGCCCTGCGAAGCTTGCTCACGGCGGCTTGCGCCAAGAACGGACTCAAGTATTCCCTCGAAGTGGTCGAGTAGGTCCGGATGGGCCGTTCGCCGGTCGAACCCGATTGGCCGACGGATTATGTGGCCTTGGCGGTGGTGATCCGGCCCCACGGGCTGAAAGGTGAGGTGCGGGTCCACCTGACCTGCGACGGGTTGGAGCGTCTGCTGGGCGCCGGGCCGCTTCACTTGGTGCGGGGCGGGTCGGTGGAGGGAACGGTGACGTTGCTGAGGTCCTTCCCGCACACCGAAGGCGACATCGTGTTGAGACTGAAGGAAGTGGAGGGCCGGGACGCCGCCGAGCGTTTGCGCGGGGCTTACCTCGCCGTGAAGGAACA
>CAZSKE010000318.1:1952-3520 GCA_964607325.1 uncultured bacterium
CCCGGGCGGTACCGACGACATGAAATCCTGGGGTTCGCCGTGGAGACGCCCGATGGGCGGCCGCTCGGCACGCTCGAGGATTTGATGGAGATGCCGGCCCACCCCGTGTTGGTGGTGCGCCAGGAGGGACGGGAGCTGTTGCTTCCCGCCCATCCGTCCATGGTGAGGGAAGTGGATTCGCGGACTCGCCGGATCGTGGTGGATTACCGCGGTGACTTATTGGCGGACGAGACGCCCTAATCGCGGTCGGCGGAGAGCGTTGGATGATGAAGACGCGCGCGAAGAAAGCCCGGAAGGCCTCTGCGAAGGATCCGAAGCCCGGGCTTCTCGTGGACGTGTTGACGTTGTTTCCGGGTTGGTTTGAGGGTCCCTTATCGACGAGCCTTCTGAAACGGGCCCGCGCCAAGGGTTTGGTCGAGATCCGGATTCACGACATCCGGCTTTGGGCCAAGGACAAGCATCACAAGGCCGACGACATTCCCTACGGGGGAGGCGCCGGCATGGTGATGAAAGCCGAGCCGCTGGAAGCCGCCCTGAAGGCCGTCAAGGGGCGTCGACGGGTGAAGGTGTATTACTTGTCCCCCCAGGGGAAGCCTTTCACTCACGCCGACGCCGTTCGCTTGGCCGCCGAGCGCTCTTTCGTGTTGTTGTGCGGCCATTACGAGGGCATCGACGAGCGCGTCCTTTCATCGAGGGTGGACGCCGAAATCAGCCTGGGTGATTTCGTGTTGACCGGCGGTGAGCCGGCCGCGGCGGCCGTGATCGACGCGGTGTCGAGGATGGTCCCCGGAGTGGTGGGGGACCCTCAATCGGTGGCGCGGGATAGTTTTTACGACGGGTTGTTGGACTACCCCCATTACACCCGTCCCGGGATCCATCGGGGTCAGGCGGTGCCGGAGGTCCTCCTCAGCGGGGATCACCGGAAGGTGGAACGGTGGCGACGCCGGGAAGCGATCCGGAACACGCTTTTGAAGCGCCCGGATTTGCTCGAAAAAGTCGAGTTGAACGAAGAGGACCGAAAGGTCCTGCTGGAATTGCAGAAGGAGACGCGGCCATGAACGCCATCGTGCAAGAGTTTGAAAAATCCCAGATCACGCGCAAAAACGTTCCGTTCAAGATCGGGGACACCGTGCGTGTCCAGATCCGCATCAAGGAAGGCGACAAGGAACGGCTTCAGGCCTATGAGGGCCTCGTGACCGCCATGAAGGGCACCCTGGCCCAGTTGAGATTCACGGTCCGGAAAATTTCCTACGGCATCGGCGTGGAAAAAACCTTCCTGTTCCAGTCTCCTCTCTTGAAGGAAGTGAAGTTGGTGCGGTCGGGAAAAGTGCGCCGCGCCAAGTTGTTCTACCTGCGCTCCAAGGTTTCGAAGAAGGACACGCGCATTGTGGAACGCAAGAAGGACAACAAGGCCAGCACCCAGGTTCCGGTGACCGGCGCGGCCCCTTCCGCCGAGGATCTCACGCCTCAACTGGCTCCCGAGGAAAAGCCCGAAGAGAAGGCTCCCGAGGGGAAACAGGAAAAGGCTCCGCCCGCCAAGGCTTAATAAAAGAAAGGCTTTCGAGCGG
>CAZSKE010000319.1:0-3512 GCA_964607325.1 uncultured bacterium
AGCGGCCTGGTGGGGATTGAAACGAAAACTCTTGTGGTCGCTGAACGTGCGAAACGAAAAGACCCAGACCGAGATTGGAAGCCTCCAGGGAACCGCGCTGGACTTGGGACTGACCGTCGGGATCAAACCCTCTTGGGACATCGGACTGGCGGTTGGCACCTTCTCGGGCAAGGGGCAAGAAATGGGTTATTTGGGCACGACCCTGGCCCGCTATTCCTACCAGTTTGACCCAGCGGACCGCGCTTTTTACTTCCCGTTCGACGTGAACCAGACCACGACCTACGGGGCCTTGTCCAGCGTGTTCCGGGTCGGGAACCATGGAAAACTGACTGTGGATGGAATGATGAAGACCGATAAGGGCCTGTTGCTGACGACGGGATCCTTAAAAACCCAGACGGTGGATGTGGCTTATGAAATCATCTTCTAATAAGCGCGTCGGCCTGTTGGCCGCGCTGGCGCTGGCTCTTCTGGGGGCCTGGGCTTGTGAGAATCGCCTGCCCGCGGATCGCAGTTATCCGGTCAATCCGCCCAACTACACCATGATCATGGACTTTGAGCACGGTGGGAATGTGAACCCCACTTTGCTGGGCGCCACCCCGGGGGGCGTCTCGAAGATCCTGTGGGGCGGCGGAGGGTTGAACCTAACCGATATCCTGACGCTCCCGCATCCGATCCTGATTCTTCCGGTGCCCGCCAGTATGTCCAACGGCTCACCCACGGCGGTGCATGTGGTCGAATCCTTCACGGATTTCGGCGACAGCCAATTCCCCTCCAACCAGCTCCGCATCAAACCGGCCGGGTTGGGCTACTACGACGTGTCGCCTTTCAGCGGGGTCAAGTTCATGCTGAATATCCAGCCGGGCGACGACGCCTTGAAGCGTCGTTTCGCGTTCGGCGTGGCGCAGACCCTGCCTTTCGACGATTCGGACAGCGGCGGCGCCTGCGACAACTCCAACAACGGTTGCAACAACAATTTCGGCGCCATGTTGGACAACACCAATGGGGCCTGGGTCACGAAAAGCTATCTCTTCTCGGATCTGACACGGGAGAGTTTCGGAAACGCGACGTCCCCCTCTACCTTCAGCGGGATCCACCTGAAGCAAATCATCCGTATCGTCTGGGAAGAAGGACGCAACAACAGCCCCGGGGTCTGCAATGTGGATTACTGGGTGGATCAGGTGGAATTCTTCTGATCCTGTAAACGACGGCGTTTCAGCGGCGAATCGCCGGGCTTTTTGAGGCGAGACGAGTGGTAGAATATTTTGGGCGAGAAGGGCGTGGAGGATTTTGATGAGCGTTCGATCCAATAAGATCATTGGGGTTTTCGCGACCGCGGTTTTGATCGCGGGCGCTTTCGCCGTGCTTCAAGGTTGCACCGGCAAAACCCCGGCCTCCCCGGTTTTCGCCATTCCTCCGGCCCCCGTTTTGGCGTCCAACATCATCGATGATTTCGAAGACGGTAACATCAGCATGAGCACCGATCTTGTGGGCGCCGTCAACGAGCCCACGACGCAATACGTCTCCGCGCCCTCCGATCCCAACGACCCCTCGTCGCCCATGGTCCTCCAACCGGTCTCGACGGGCATGGTGCCTCTCGGGGTTTGGATCGCGTCGAGTTGGGGTCCCAACAACAAGGTGAACAACCCCTATGTGTATCAGGATGGGCAGGGCGCCTTGGGATCCAACGGCTACATTCGTCTGTGGTGCAAGCCGGGGGGACTTGTCGAACCCCCGATCGTCCCTCCCGCCATCAAGGCGTTGTATGTGGCTTACCAGTTGGAAGGCAAGCTGTGCAACGGATATCCGTACGACGCCCTGACGCCCGGCTTCACGGGCGTCCGGTTTTATTACAAGCTCGGCTCGGCGGACACTTGCGCGGCTTTCCGGCGGTTCGATGTAGCCATCCAGCAGACCCTGCCGATCGCGGACGGCGGGGACGGGACATGCCAACCGGATGTCGCGAACCACGATTGCTTTGATCATTTCGGCGCGTTCCTGCCGGCCGCCCCCACGAACACTTGGTCCCTTCGTTCCTACACCTTTGTCAGCCTGACCCGACGTTCCTTCGGGGAGCCCCTCACGGGAAACCTGCTCGACTACCGAAGCAATTTCGTGAAGCTGGTTTGGCAACACGGATTGAATGGTGTCCCTGGAAGCGCGACCGTGGATTACTGGGTCGACCAAGTGGAATTCTTTTAAAGACAGCGCTTGGCCGTTCAATAAAGAAAAACAATCAGCGATTCGCACAGAAGCCCCGCCTGCCCGGCGGGGTTTTTTTATTCACGGTCATTCCTGTCCGTTGTTCGTCATTTCATTGAATGATCCGCTATCCGCCAACCGTCGGGGCGCTGGTATAATCGAGCTGTCGAATACGGAGGCTTTTTGTGCGATTGATGGTCCTGAGAAACCTATGGGGGGTGGTGGAGCCCTGGGAGGAGTCCTTCCCGCGGATGAAAGGCGCGGGTTACGATGGCATTGAGCTGGAACTCCCCGAGAACGAGAACCAGAGACGTTTGCACGAACGGCTGGAACAGTTTGAATTTTCCTATGTCGCCCAAATCCGGCCCAAAGGATCCGGGGTGATGGAGCAGGTCAACTCCTTCAAACGGCTCATGGTGGAGGTCAAGAACCTAAGGCCTCAATGCGTGGTGTGTATCGGCGGACGCGATGTTTGGGGCGATTCCGACATGGATCGTTACCTCGCCCAGGTGCTCCAGATCGAGGAGGCCGTGGGAATTCCTGTGGCGCACGCGACTCACCGTGGGACGGTGCTCAACAATCCTTGGACGACGGATCACATGATCGACCGCCATCCCGACCTCAAGCTGTGTTGCGACTTCAGCCACTGGGTTCTCGTGGCCGAAAGGCTCCTTCCGGACATGGAAGGCACGATAAGAAAGGCCGCGAAACGTTGCATTCACATTCATGGAAGGGTGGGATACGAGGCGGGTCCTCAAGTGTCTGATCCGCGGGCTTTTGAGTATTCCCGCCACGTGGCGGCTTTCGAACGTTGGTGGACTTGGGTGTGGGAGGACCAGTCGAACCGCCACTTGGAGGTTTCGTCCTTCACGCCTGCGTACGGTCCGCCGCCGTACATGCACACCCTGCCCCACACGAATCTGCCGGTCGCCAGTCTCTCGGAAATATGCGATTGGCAAGCCGAGCGCGCCAGGGAGATGTTCGAGCGGATGTTCGGGGAAGGGTCCGCCAGCCAGGCCTGAGAATCCCCTCGTCGGATGGGATTTAAGACGCCAGGTTCGTCAAGGCGATTATTCATTCTTGGCGTTGGTGTTCACCCAAAACCTATCGCTTAGTCCTGGCCCTTGGAAACAGGCATCGGGTTCCCATTTCAAGCCGTGTCCCTTATACTTATGCCCCGGATTTCCACTTGATCGGTTTATCACGTGTCCCTCGACCACATACGTAATTTCTGCATCATCGCGCACATCGACCACGGCAAGAGCACGTTGGCCGACCGTATTCTCGAAAAAACCGGGGCGATCGCGCTTCGG
>CAZSKE010000320.1:0-1753 GCA_964607325.1 uncultured bacterium
GGGTCCTCGCGAAGGGCGAACTTAAGCGCTGACGTGAAGGATTTCGTGTCGGTGCCCACCTCGCGCTGGTTCACGATACAGGATTTGTGGGTGTGCACGTACTCGATCGGGTCCTCGATGGTGATGATGTGCATCTGACGGTTGGTATTGATCCAATCGATCATGGCCGCCAACGTGGTGGATTTGCCGGACCCGGTGGGTCCTGTGACGAGGACAAGGCCCTTGGGCAGTTTGACGATGTCCTGAACCACCGGCGGCAGACGAAGCTCCTCGAAATTCCGGATGTTGGTGGGAATGTTCCGAAGGGCAGCGGCCACCGCCCCACGCTGTTGGAAAACGTTCATGCGCACGCGGCCCACACCCTCCACGCCGAAGGAAACGTCGAGCTCGTTGTCCTTCTCGAACTTCTCCTTCTGCTCGTCCGTCAGGATCGAATAGATGAGCTGTTGGGTGGTCTCGGGCCGGAGCTTCTCGTACTCCGTGGGGGTCATGATGCCGTCGATCCGGAGCATGGGGGGCACCCCGGCGGTGATATGAAGGTCCGACGCGTTGCGCTCGAACATCAACCTGAGCAGGGTATCAATGTTGACCATGGGTTATTTTCCTTCGTTTTTCCGCCCCGGGAAACTGTCCGGGAGGGTTGATTTGGATGCCGACTACAAAGGCTTTTTCAGCCGCGGCTCTCTTCCTGCTCGTCGGCGTGGGCCACGCGCAACAACTCCTCGACGCTTGTCATACCTCGCAGCACTTTCTGGACACCGCATTCGCGAAGGGTCTGCATCCCGTTGCGCCGCGCGATCACCTTGAGCTCCGCCGCGGATTTGCGGTGGATGACGCCCGCCTTGAACTCGTCGGAGGTCATCAAGACCTCGTGGATGGCCATTCGACCCCGGTATCCGGTGTTGGAACAGTTGGGGCAACCCACCGGCTTGTACAGTTGGACCGCTTGGCCCGAGGTGGGGACGATGCCGAGTTCCTCGATCAGCTCGGGGGGCGCCTCGAAAAGCTCCCGACATTCCTTGCACAACCTCCGCATGAGGCGCTGGGCCACCACGCAATGCACCGTGGAGGTGATCAGGAAGGGCTCCACGCCCATGTTGGTCATCCGGGTGACGGCCCCCGGGGCGTCGTTGGTGTGAAGAGTGGAGAACACCAAGTGTCCCGTGAGAGCCGCGTTGATGGCCACTTCGGCCGTTTCCTTGTCGCGCGTCTCCCCCACCAGGATGATGTCCGGGTCTTGCCGAAGGAAGGACCGAAGCCCCGCGGCGAACGTGAGCCCAATCTGGGTTTTCGCGTTCACTTGGTTGATGCCGGGAAGGTTGTATTCCACCGGATCCTCGATCGTCGAGATGTTCACTTCCGGGTCGTTGATGTGGTGCATGGCCGAGTAAAGCGTGGTCGACTTACCCGATCCCGTGGGACCCGTGATCAACACCATCCCGTAAGGCTCCGTAATGGCCTTCATGAATTTGGGAAGGACGTCCTCCTCAAACCCCATCTGTTCGATCCCCAGGGTCAGGTTGGAGGCGTCCAAGATACGCATGACGATCTTCTCGCCGAATTGGATGGGAAGGATGGAGACACGAAGGTCGATTTCCTTCCCCAAAACCTTGATCTTGATACGACCGTCCTGCGGCAAGCGTCTTTCGGCGATGTCCAGGCTCGACATGATCTTGATACGGGAGGCGATCGCGGCGGAGAGTTGCTTGGGGGGCGACTGCACCTCGTGAAGCACGCCGTCAATCCGGTACCG
>CAZSKE010000320.1:1763-2415 GCA_964607325.1 uncultured bacterium
TCATAAGGCTCGATATGGATGTCGGAAGCGCCCGCCCGGACCGCCTCGGTCATGATGAGGTTCACCAGCCGGATGACGGGCGCGTCCTCCCCCGCGGCCTCCAGCTTGGAGATATCGATCTCCTCCTCTTTCTCGTCCATCACTTCCAGGTTTTCCCCGCCGCCCATGGAATCGATGATTTCCTGCATGTCCCCCGTGGCGGCTTGACCGCCCGAGGCCGCGGCCGCGGCGGCGCCCCCGTAATACTTGGTTTGGATCGCCTTGATTTCCGCCTCGCTGGCGATCACGGGCTCGACCTCATAACCGGTCATCATCTTGATGTCGTCGATGGCGAAGACGTTCAAGGGATCGGCCATGGCCACGGTCAGTTTTTTGTCCTTGCGGGCTATGGGCAAGAGGATGTGGTTGAGAGCGATGGATTCGGGAACGGAGAACACGACCTCATTGGGAATGTCGCCGATATCCTGCAGATTGACGTGGGGGATCCCCAATTGGGTCCCCACGAAAGCCATGATCACGTCCTGGGTGACATATCCTTGGCTGATGAGTATTTTTTCAAGGCGGCCGCCCTTGATCTTCTGCTCGTGCATAGCTTCTTGAAGCTGTTCCTCGGTGATAATGCCCTCGTCAACGAGCATTTCTCCCAAGCGCT
>CAZSKE010000320.1:2425-3508 GCA_964607325.1 uncultured bacterium
TTCGAGCTTGCGGGCACCTCGCTGCCTGCGTGCCGCTTCTTCATCGACTCGGCCATGCGGCACCTCAGTGGGGTGAAGGCGGTGGAAACCGCGACCGTCCCGAAACGTGAAAACGGCCCTTCCAGCGGGTTTTTCAGGTACGGAAAAGGTACGCCAAGAGTATAGGATTGAACAAAAGCGCCGTCAACGAACCTAACAAGGGTGCTGAAAAACTGTTATTACACCCTTTCAGCAGGCACGGGGTTCGAGAGAATCACGACGAATGCTTTATTTCCAGCGGGCGATTCGCGAGTAAAAGGCGAAAAAGTTCCCGGCAGGGGACTTTTTCAGCATCCTGCTAAAGACCCTTGTGGCCCAGAGCCCTCCGGAGCGCCCTTTCCATGACCTTTACGGGAGCTCGCCGTCCCGTCCATTTTTCAAAGGACAGCGCCCCTTGATGGAGCAACATGCCCAAGCCGTTCAGAGCCCAGAGGCCTCTCGATCGGGCTTCCCGGAGAAAAGCCGTTTCCCGATAGATCAGGTCCACCGCCAGGCAACCCGCGCGCGCCCTTGTCAAGCCGATCGGTGAGGGATCGCCGTCGCGCCACCCCATCGGCGTGGCCTGGATCACCACCCCCACTCCCCCAAGCGCTTGTTCCGCCTCGGGCCGCGACACGCCGTCCACCTGGAAGCGGGGCCTCCAGGCGCGAAGAATCTTCCGCAAGGATACGACCCTCGTCTCCTCCAGGTCCAACACGAGCAGTTGACGCACTCCCGCCACGGCCAGGGCGGCGGCCACCGCGCGCGAGGCGCCACCGGCGCCGATCAAGAGGGCCCGGCTCCCCGCCAGCCGCGAGGCCGAACGACCGAGGGAACGCAGGAAGCCGGGTCCATCCGTCGAGGCGCCCCAAAGTTTTTTTCCTCGTTTATAGATCGTGTTGACCGAACGAACGCCTCGGGCGGCCGACTCCCATCCGTCCAGATGCCGCATCACGGATTCCTTGTGCGGGTGGGTCACATTGGCCCCGATCACGTTGTCCGCGCGCAAGGCCTCCACCACCGCCGAGACCAGCGAGGGCCGCGTCCACAAGGGGGCGTAAACCG
>CAZSKE010000321.1:0-3217 GCA_964607325.1 uncultured bacterium
TCCGTCGAGATTTCCGCGCCCACCCCCACGATGACACCCGAGTCCGCGTGGGTCCCTACGGCGACTCACACTCCCGAATGGGACGATTTCACGAAAGAGGACGGAGCGGTCGCGGCTGTGGTCGATTCGGAGGCGGGGTCCAAGGTCCGTCGGCTGGACAAAAAAGTCGGCTTGAACAACAAGTGGGACTCTGTGGTCATCAATTCTGGCTATCTGGTCGCTTCCAAATCGCAGGTGCCCCGGATTGGAACCGTGGCGGAATCGTCCAAGCAAGATATCCATTTGGTGACCGGAAACAGACTCGTGTTGCGGTTGTCGCAGAATTCAGGTGTGAAGGAAGGCGACCAGTTGGTGGTTTACAGGTTTTTGGACAGTTATTCCGACCCGATGACGGGTCGTTCTTTGGGACAATTCGTCAAGAATCTCGCCGTCTTGAAAGTGGCCCGCCTGGACGGCGCCTTGGCCCAGGCGATCGTGACCAGGTGCTGGCACCCCTTTTACAAGGGGGAGCCAATCAAATCCTATGAGAATGAGTTGGCGCGTTGGAAAAAATCACGTCATCAGCGGGCGTTGCCCGCCGAGCCGATTGAATGCGGGGTGGCGGGCCCTTGCCCGGGCCGCGAACAGGCTTTGATGAACGAGACGATCGTCTTGGGCGCGGGAGAGGACCAAGGGGTGGTGGCTGGCATGACTTTTGAGTTGCGCAAACCGGTGGAGGCGAGTCCCACAAAGAAAACCTGGATGCCCATTGGAAAGGCCAAGGTTTTCTACGTCGGCAATGGTTATTCCATGGCCAAGATTCTGTGGAACCAGGATCCCATTCTGAGGGGTTTCAGGGCTGTTTACCAACCCTGAGAGGGGATCGCGTCGGAGTCTTATGACCACCTCCGAGGAGGATGAAAGCCTTTTCCGGCAGATCCTGGAGGTGTTGCGCCAGGCCAAGGGTTTCGACGGAAACTCCTACAAGCCCAATTATCTGAAACGGCGCATCGCCATCCGGTTGCGCGCGACCGGCGCCACGACCTACGAGGAGTATCTGCGGATCCTCCGGGCCGATCCCGGAGAGTTCGCCTTGCTCGTGGATCGATTGACGGTCCACGTCACCGAGTTTTTCAGGGATCCCGAGGTCTACGAGGCGGTGGAGCGGATCGTTTTGCCGTTGTTGGAGGAGACTTTCGGCGGGAAGACGTGGAACGTCCTGAGCGCGGGTTGTAGTACCGGCGAAGAGGCTTATTCCATCGCGATTCTGATCCGCGAATGGATGGAAACCCATCGGCACGGCGATTTCAACGTGGACGCCGTCGACATCGATCCCGAGAGCCTGGAAATCGCCGAAAGAGGCTCCTATCCCGTCGCCTCGATCGCCAAGCTTCCTTTGGGACGATCTAAGTCCTGGTTCCTTTCCGCGGGTCGAAAGGTCGAAGTCGTTCCTGAAATTCGGCGTAAAGTGCGTTTTCTGGAACGGGATTTAACGGGTCCTTGGGACCTGGATACCTCGCGCTACCACCTGGTTTTCTGCCGTAATCTGCTCATCTACTTCAACGCAGGTCAACACCAGGCCATGTACGAGAGATTTGCCCGGGTTCTCCTCCCGGGGGGGTTCCTGGTTTTGGGACGAACCGAGGCGCTTCTCGGAAGGGGCCGGGGACATTTTGATTGTATCGACGTCCGTAACCGGCTTTACCGTCGAACGGATTGAATCGCGCCCTTCTCGGATAATCCCGCTTTATCCGACGGGGTGGGGCGCCCGGGGGTTTCATGGATCGCGCGCAAGATCACATCAACTTGGGCATGGCGTTTTCGCTCTCCAAACGATATCAGGACGCCATCGTGGAATTTCAGCGCGCCCTCGAATTGAATCCTCAGGACGCGGAAGTGCTTTTCCAACTCGGGACCCTTTACGCCAATTCGGGTTCCTATTCCGAGGCTGAGGAGCATTTTCGCCGTTCCGTGGCGCTCAATCCCATCAATCTCAACGCGCACTGCAAGTTGGGTTTGCTTCTGGAAGCCCAAGGCCGATACGAGGAATCGGTGATCGAGTATCAGTACGCCGTCGAGATCAACCAGGAAGACGCGGGGCTTCACAACAATTTGGGCAACGTTTATGTGAAATTGGGCCGATTTGACGACGCCGCCTCGGAATACGCCCGCTCCACCGCCATCAATCCCAACAACGCGGAAACTCATTTCAAGATGGGGTACGCCTTCGAGCAAATGGGTCAATTGGAGAAGTCGGTTTTAGCTTACGAAAAAGCCTTGTCGCTGAACCCCCGACACGCCGTCGTTCACTCCATCCTGGGAAATGTCCTGATGAAGATGGGCCGCACGGAGGAGGCCGTGGAACGGTTTAGGCGAGCGTTGGAAATCAACCCGTCCGAACCCGGTGTCCACGTTCAACTGGGGCAGGCCATGATGAACATGGGGCGTTTTGACGATGCGCTCGAGATCTGGACCCAGGCGCAGTCGCTGACCCCGAATAACCCGGATCTTTTTTTCAAGCTCGGCACCCTTTACGCGAGCCGGGGCCGACACGACGACGCCGTGCTCATGTACCAAAAACTGATGGAAATCAACCCGCATGACGCGAGTGTTCACAATGTCTTGGCTTATATCTACGATCGTCAGGGAGACGCGGAAAAAGCCATAGAGGAATATTGCCGCGCGCGCGAGTTGAACCCGGAAGACATCATGGTTCTGGATAACCTGGGAAGTCTTTTCTACCGTCGGGGGAGGATTGAGGAGGCTTTGGAGGTGTTGGAGAAACTCGTGGCGCTCAACCCGAGAAACGCCGACGCGCATGCCAAACTCGGCAATATATACCTCAAACGGGGTCTCAAGGATAAGGCCATGTCGGAATGGGAGTCGGCCCTGGCGATCGATCCCGGGAACGATATACTCAGGAACAACATGAGGATCGCCCGTGAAACGATGATACAAACATGAAGACCCAGGAAAAATCCATCGGCGAACTCCTGAAGCAGGCCGGCAAGATCAACGCGGATCAAGTGATAACCGCCTTGGAGGAGCAAAAGCGAACCCGGGAACCGTTCGGAAAAGTCCTCGTGCGACTGGGGTATGTGAGAGAAAACGATATCCTTCAAGTGCTAGAAGGATTGACCGCGCTCACGTTTGATACGGGAGGGGAAGGTTTTGGCCTCGAGACTTTCCGGGTGAAGGAAGTGGTGCCTTACGGATCCTTGAGGCGACTTCCCCTGAT
>CAZSKE010000321.1:3227-3500 GCA_964607325.1 uncultured bacterium
CCGAATGCGCGGGATTGACGCATCTTCGAGGCGAAATACTGCCGGTGCTCTCGTTCCGGGCCTATTTGGGGCTTCCGGAGCCTTCCGACCCCTCCGCCACCTGGTTTATCGTATTGACGCAGGGCCCTCATCCTTTCATCCTTTGGATCGATGCGCTTCGGGAAGTCGTTAAATTCCCCATGAACCGTATCGAGCCGCTTCCGCCATATCTTTATGGAAAGCGGTCTGATTTGTTCTATTGTTTGGGTAAAATGAATGGACGTCTATACTCCA
>CAZSKE010000322.1:0-1863 GCA_964607325.1 uncultured bacterium
TGAGGGATTCCGCGGCGTTCGACGGGCCTCCCGGCGCCGAGAAAAAGGAAACAAAGACCGCGCCCAAAAACACCGCCCCAAACCCTATCGGTCGCCGGCGAAAAACATCCCGGGGGTTTTTTTGTTCAAGGCTCATGACAGATCCCGCATCCAACCGATTTCTCCCGCGAACCCGCTTGGGCTCATCGCCCGTCACGCCGGAGTGTCCGCCGGCCGGCGGCCCACGCCCCGTACCCGCCCAACAAACCGCCACAAGCGGCCAGTATGGCGCCCAGCCAGTCCCGCCAAGGAGGATTCATGAAAGACTGGAGAAGCCCGTTCGGCCCCGCCGCCGCCGTGAAAACCAACGCCAGCAGGATCACCCCGAGAATGGCGGCCATGGCCCCCAAGAATCCCTGGAGCACCCCTTCCCAGAGAAAGGGCCCGGTCAACGCCCAAGGCGGCGCCCCCAACCTCTCCAGCAGAAGGAATTCCTCCTTGTGCGCCCTGGAAACGAGCCTGAGGGTGCTGGAAACCGTCCACCCCGCCGCCAACAACATGAGGACGCACCAGAGCCCCCCCAACAAGCGCGCGGAACGCCCCAGCCGCGAAACCGCCTGCCATTCCCCCGATCCGGAATCCACTTCCTCCACGGAGGGGTCCGCCTTCAAGCCGACCAAAAGATCGTCCAAGGACTCGGCGACACCCGGCTTGAGCGACGCGCTGATGGAATCGCTCAACGGATTCTCACCCAGGGCTCTCACCATTCGTTCGACGTCCGGGTCCCGGCGGTATTCCTCCAGAGCCTCCTCCTTCGTCACCACCTTGACGGAGGCCACCCGGGGGTCGGTTTCCAGGATCTGGCGGACGCGGTCGCGGCTCGAAGGGTCGGCGTCCGGATTGAGATAAACCGTCAACTCGAAACGGCCTTGAACGGCCTGAAAGGCACGGTCCAGCCCCCGAGCCGCCATGAGAACCAGGGCCACCTGCAAAAGAACCGCGCCCACGATGCCGGCCACGGTCCAGGCCCGGACACGCTCACGATAGAGGCGACGCCAGCCCTCGGTGAGGACAAAGGACAACCTCGGGAAAGGGGTCATGAGACCGCCTCCGCGATCTCGGACGCGGCGACGAGTTTTCCGCCGGAAAGAACCACCCGTTGCGCGGTTTCCGGGCCGTCCATCACCTTCCAATGCGCGGACGCCAGCACCAGAGTGGACCCGTTTCGGTGCAGATCCATGAGAAGCTCCAAGAGGGTTTGAGCGGACTTGGGGCTCAATCCTTGGAAAGGCTCGTCCGCCAACAACAACGCGGGCTTGGAAAGAATGGCCCGCAACGCCACCGTCATGCGTTGCTCGCTCTGGCTCAATTCCTCGGGAAGGTATCCCCCCTTGCCGGACATTCCGGCGGTCTCCAGAAGCTCCCGGGCTTTTTTATCCAAGGGCCCGCTGGGTTCCCCCCGAAGCATGGGCGGAAGAAGGAGATTCCCCAAAACGGATCGTCCGGGCAATAACCCGAGATCCGGAAAGATCAACCCCACGCGCGAAAGCCAGGCGGACCTGGCCGCCGGCGAAAGGCCACCCGGTTCCCGCCCATCCACGACCACGCGACCCCAAGTGGGTTTTTCCTCGCCGCAGAGGATTTTCAGGAGCGTGCTTTTCCCCGCGCGCCCTTCCCCGGTCACGACCACCCAAGACCCGGGAGCCACTGAAAAATAAGCGTTCTGCAAAACCTCGGTTCCCGAGGGATGCACTTTGGTGACGTGGTAAAGATGGATCATGGCTCTATTCTACCCAATTCGAGGGTCGCCATTCAAAACGCGCTCGCCTTTTGTTGCCGCCGGATCCGCTTGGCTTTTCGAACGTTGGCTTGGTGTTCCTCGAA
>CAZSKE010000322.1:1873-3491 GCA_964607325.1 uncultured bacterium
CCGGCCCGCGCGTGTCGAGCGTGTGCCGGTACGTGGCCGCCATCCCCTCGGGAAACGTAATACAGGTAGTCGGTGGAGCTGGGAAACAAAGCCGCGTTCAGGGCCTCCCTGCCGGGATTGCAGATGGGTGTCGGCGGCAGACCCCGGTGCCGATACGTGTTGTAGGCCGACTCGGTGTCGAGTTGCTTGAAGGTCAGCCAGCTTCTCCGGTTTTCGAGCACGTAATTGATCGTGGCGTTCACCTCCAGCCGCATTTTCTTGCGCAGACGGTTGTAGAGAATCCCGGCCACGATCGGTCGTTCCACGTCGATCCGGGCTTCCTTTTCCACGATGGAGGCCAGGATGACGGCTCGATAGGGCGTGAGCCCTTGTCGTTGGGCGGCTTCCGCGACTCCCTTGCCCGCCACCCTGCGGAACTGCCCCACCATGAGCCGTATCAAATCCTCCGGATTCGCTCCCAACGGGACCCGGTAAGTCTCCGGATACAAGAATCCCTCCAGGGTGGATCCCCCGATTCCAAGGGACTTGGCCAAGGCGGGATCCTGCGCCCGGGAAAGAAAATCCTTCTGGGTCATCAGGCCGAGGCGCTCGAGTTCCCCGCCAATTTGGGCCGCCGTGAAGCCTTCCGGCACGCGAAGAGTGATCAGGTTGGACTTTCCTGACACCAGAATCCGCACCACCGACCAAAGGCTCATCCGGGGCGACAACCGGTAAAGACCTGCTTTCAACTTTCGGTCCACGCCCGTCACCTTGCACAGGAACCGGAAAGGCCACTGGGCGGTCAGGACACCCCGGTCTTTGAGAACCGCGGCGATTTCCCGCGCGGTGGAACGCGAATACACCGGCGCGGTCACGTCGGCGCGCGAACGAAAAAACGGGGGCACGAACACGTACAGGATCACCACGACGGCCGCGAGCGAGAGCGCCTTCGCGATCGGGAACGATCCAGGTCTCTTCCTCATCGCGCTTATCCCTTCGTGTCGTCGGAAACGGGAATCAGGATGGCGCCGTTCAGGGCGGATTGAAGGATCAAGGAAGCCGCCGCCGAGTCGATCGAGGCCTTTTTCTTTTCGCGGGACCAACCCATGCCGGACAAATCCCTTTCGGCTTGGCGGCTGGATAAGCGCTCATCGAGCAAACACACGGGCGCGCCCGACCGCTTGGCCAACTTGACCGCGAAAGCCCGCACCCGCCGGGTCTGGGAACTGTCGGTCCCGTCCATGGACAGGGGCAGTCCCACCACAATCCGTTTGATCCCCAGCGGGTCCAAAAGTTCCAGGACGCCTTGAACGGCCGCGTTGTCGCCACGCACCTTCAGCGCGGGTAGCGGACTCGCGATGGTGCCCGTGGGATCGCTGACGGCCAATCCCACCCGTTTTTCGCCCCAATCCACGCTTAACCAGCCTGCTTTCATGGGAGCAGGATAAATTAAAAAAGGACAGGGTTATCAGTTATTTGTTGTTGGTTTTTCGTTTATCAGAGGGTTCGGCGAGGTGTTCTAAGAGGGATTCCATGAAGGCGGGAGCCCGGGAGAGGGCCTCGTCCACTTTGGAGACGTCCTTGCCACCGGCCTGGGCCATGTCGGGCCGCCCGCCCCCACCCCCCCCCGCCACTTCGG
>CAZSKE010000323.1:0-1022 GCA_964607325.1 uncultured bacterium
GATTTGCCAAAGGCCCTGTACCGTGGCGTAGCCTCTGGTACAGGGTCGATTGCTCCAGCATTTCTCGAATCGAGAAATGCCAGCTGGCGGCTATCACGAGGAAGTTAATTCCTAACGGTCTCCGTTGTTCAATGTCTTTGCGCGAATTCAGGAAAAGGCTGAAAAAAAACGGCGGGCCCGAAGGCCCGCCGTTTTTGTTTATCGCTCGATGCCTCTCAGCGGCCTCGGCGGTTCTGCTTCACGGGTCCCTTCGGCGCCATTGAAATCCTCGGTTCCGGGCGAGGCGCTTTTTTGGGCGCCGGTTGGGGTTTCAGCTTTTCATGCCCCGCGGGGCGCTTGGGCTGGCTGAGGTTTTCATGGATCCGCGCGAAGCCGTATCCCGCGCCCCGCATCTGGACAATCGTCTCCGGGCGGCATTGGTTGCGGTCGGACAGGAACCGCAGGTTCACGAAGTTGACGATGTCCGCGTCGTGCAGTTGGATGCTATTCCACCGGTCCTTGGGGGTTTTTCCGTAAAGGCCGTACGCCCTGCCAAACGGCCCGTCCACGCGCGTCGAGACCACGTAAAACGCCTCGGGACCCACCCCGAACTGATAAGCCACTTGCGCCCAAGTCTTTCCCGCGCGACGCGCCTTGATCACCCGCTCGGGGGTGACGTGTCCCCTCTGTGAGATGAAAAAGACCACCGCCAGTTCCTCGTCCGGAATCCGGTAATTCCGCACCAAAGTGATTTGCTCTTGGGGAACCCGGTAATAATCCCCGATCGCCAGGGTGAAGCCGCTCACCCCCTGGCGGTCCACCGACAAGCCCACCTGGACTCCGGCGAACGCCGGGATCGTCCCAACCGACAGACCCCACAAGGCCAGCAACGCGATCGGCATCGTGCGTTTCATGGACCGCTCCTTCGAAAGAATTCATCCTCGCCCATCGGACGAGCGGTCCCGATAAAAGTTTCATCCGCCACGGTCAAGGCGAATTTCCCGCCCGGAACGGGACTAATTCCCCTCCTTGTCACCCACCCG
>CAZSKE010000323.1:1033-3478 GCA_964607325.1 uncultured bacterium
CTCCGGCGTCTTTTCGAGAAAGAGAAGTCCCAAAAGGCTTTTGCGGGCACGTCATACGCCGATGAAACTTTGATTCCGGCTCGCGCGTCTAACCGCATGACGAGGCTTTTCATCACACGTGATTGGAGAATCTACCATGCGAAACGACTTGAAAATCCTGGTGCTGGGCGCGGCCCTGGCGGGGCTCGCCTTCGCGTCCCCATCGGCCGCGAAATCCGACGACGGCTCTCTCTCAAAAAATCGCGGCGCGGATCGTCCGAGGATGGAACGCGCTCGCGACGACGGCTTCGCCCGTGATCTCACGGACGCCCAACGGGAACAAATGAAAGCCCTTCGCAAAAGCTTCCAAAAAGAAATGGAGCCTTTGCGGAAAAAAGCCCAGAAAGACGCTCAAGCCGTGGCCGACAAGCTGAAATCGGGCGCGACGGACGACCAGTTGAAGCCTCTTCTCGACCGTCTCGCGGCCGACCACGAGGCTTTAGGCTCTCATCGGCGGGAGCATCAGAAGGCCATCCGCGGGATTCTCACGCCCACCCAGCAGGCGCGACAGCTGACGCGGGCGATGGAAAAAGCCAAGGGCTTCAAGGGTCGTCAAGGGAAACGAAATTCCAATGAGTGTCCCTGGGGCCTGAGGGACGGAGACGACGACAGTCCCGCGCGGCGCCAGTTCTTTAAGAAGCCCAACCGCGACAACAAGGAATCCGACGAGCGCGATTAAGCCCGCTCGTTCAAATCGGTCTCGCGCGTAAAAAAAAAACCGGGCGCCGCCTCACGCGGCGCCCGGTTTTTCGTTTCCCGAGGGCTCGGTTTCTCTCAAGCCACCGTCAGCAAGGCGCCAACCCGGTCGATTTCACGAGTCCCAATAGACTGCGGACCACGTCCCCCGCCGAGTAGGTGTCCTTTCCCTCCGCCAGGAAATAATGGACGTTCTTGATGTCGTCTCCGGAGGTGACCAGGGGCTTCTCGACGTATCCCGAGGGATACACCTGAGGCAATCCGATGTTGGCCATCAGACCATTGCAAAGGCACTTGCGACCCACGGTCGCCGGGAGTTCCCCGCCTTTTTTCAAATACTGTTCCAACGGCTCGCTGGCGCAGCGATAACCCACGGTCCCATCGTCCTTCCGGTAGGATGTGCGCAGGTAACCCAGGTTGCATTTCCTCTCGCGTTTTTCGTAGTCTTCCTTCTCGGACGCTTCCAACTCGACCACCTTGAAGGGAAACCCCGTGGGGGAAGCCATCGGATCCGTGTAAACGGAGACCGTTCCCAATCGCGCTTTCCGAAGCACCTCGGTCTTGACCTCCTCCGCCAAGCCCGATTCACGGCAATAGGCGAAGGGGGTGCCCACCTGGACCCCGGTGGCGCCGGAAGCCAAAGCCTCGCGGAGTTTGGCGGCGTTCCCGTAACCACCCGCCAACCAGACCGGAAGGCCGAGTTTCTTGATTTGTTCCAGATCCACAGAATCCTTTTCGCCGTAAACGGGCTCGCCCCGGTCGTTGAAGGTCTTTTCACCGCGAGGCGGCGCGTTGTGGCCGCCCGCCGTGGGTCCTTCGACAATGAAGCCGTCCACGCGTCCCGAGGCCTTCTTGGCGAGGGTCATGGCCAGAACGTTCGAGGCCACGATGGCCAGGAACTTGGGCCGCTTCAAAGCCCCCAGAACCTTCGGGATCACCTTCCGGGGATCGAAACGAATCTGGAAATCGTCCTCCGGGACAGCGCCTTCGGTGTGGGCCTTGATGGAGGATTCCTGATGGTTCACGAAGCGGTCTATCACGCCGGGGATGGCCCGGGGAATCCCCGCGCCCATCAATACGTAATCCACACCCGCCAGCATCGCTCCGTACAAAGCCGCCAGACTGTGCATCTGGATCTTCTCCAGCAGGTTGATCCCCACCAGCCCGGAGTGGCCTTCCTTGGCCAGGTTGATTTCCACGAAGTTGGAGGCCACGGAAAGCTCGAGAAGCTCGACGGCGGGCTCCAAGGTGTACATGGGGATCGCGCGATAGGGCTTTCCCTGCGGTCGGCCTTCGGGTTGGAAGAACTTGTCGAGAATGCGGCGGGCAATTTCGGGAACGGGAAAACGGGATAGACCCCGTCGCATGTGACCGCCCGGGTCCCCATCCTGGAGCCGCCGCGCGAGAATCGAGTCGAGCGCCGTGCCCGACACGACGCCTAATTGGCCCATCCGGGAAACGACGCGGGCCAATCGCCAGTTGGAAACGCCGGCTCCCATGCCGCCCTGAATAATGACGGGTTCACTCAAAATCGGATCCTTAGGTTTTGTTTGGTGAATGAATGGGCGCGAGTAAGCCGGCAGGAATTTCGAATGACGAACGCAGCTCCTCAGACCAGGAATTTTGTTTTATGTCAAACAGGCCGCTTTCCAATGCCCAGTTACGCTCCACGGAGAGTGAACCAGTCAGGAAATGGTTGATGTAATCATA
>CAZSKE010000324.1:0-3466 GCA_964607325.1 uncultured bacterium
TGGGCGGGCAAGTGGACGCTTTCGGCCGGTCCGGCGCGCAGTTGGGCGCCAGCCCTTACCTGGTCGTCGAGGCCTGCGAGGCCTTCGGCGAGTTCCTCCTGCTGTCCCCGATGATCACCGTGGTGACCAACATCGACGACGACCACCTCGATTATTACGGGAGCGTGGAGAAGATCCGCGACGTCTTCGTGACGTTCGCCAACAAGGTGCCCTTTTACGGGTGCGTGCTCGTGGGCGTGGACGATCCCCGGGCGCGCATGATCATTCCCCAGATCAAGCGCCGCGTCGGGACCTACGGCCTGTCCAAGGACGCGCAAGTGACCGCCAAACGCGTGGTGTATGGGCCCCTTTCGACCACCTTCGACCTCCACGACAAGGGACGGCGCCTGGGGCGCGTGACCCTGCGGGTGCCCGGGCGCCACAACCTGCTGAACGCCTTGGCCGCGGCGGCCGTGGGGCTCGAGCTCCGATTGCCCTTCAAAGCTATCGCCCTGGGGCTCGCCCGGTTCGCCGGCGTCAAGCGGCGCTTCGAACTGCTGAGCGCGTACAAGGGCGCCCCCGTGGTGGACGACTACGCCCACCATCCCACGGCGGTGGCGGAAACCCTGCGGGCTGCCAAGCGGTTCGCGGGCTCGCGGAAACTCCTGTGCGTGTTCCAGCCGCATCTGTTCTCGCGCACCCAGCTCTTGCGGGACAAGTTCGGCAAGTCCTTCGGCCACGCCGACGAGGTGGTGGTGGCCGCCATTTATCCGTCGCGGGAGAAACCGATCCCCGGCGTGACGGGACGGACCCTGCTCGAGGCCTTGCGCGAGAACAAGCATCCCGACGCGAGGTATATCGAGGATCGCGCGGGGCTGGTGGAGTACCTGAAGGCGCGTGTCAACCGCTCCTACGTCCTGGTGACGATGGGCGCCGGCGACATCTGGAAGGTCGGCGCCGATCTGGTCCAGAAGCATAAGGGATAGCGGGCGAAGCAGGCGGGTGAGAGCCGGGGGGTTCTCTGTGGTTGAAGTCTTGAGGGGGAGAAACGTTGGATTGGAGTGAACTGAAAAAATCCGTGGCGGGCAAGGTGGTCCTGGGCGCCTCGGCGTCCACCCTGACCACGTACCACTTGGGCGGCCCGGTGGCGGTCCTGGCGGAGCCGAGGGACCGGGAGGATTTGGCGGGCTTGATGGGCCGCTTGCGGGGGACGGGATCGCGTTACGTGATCCTCGGCGGCGGCTCGAACGTGCTGTTCGCCGACGAGGGGTTCGACGGGGTGGTGATACGCCTGGGGAGCGGTTTCCAGGGCGTGGAAGTGGAGGGGGAAACCCTGCGGGTCCAGGCCGGGACGAAAACAATGGCCTTGGTGAACCGGGCCCGGGAGGCCGGTCTGGGCGGGTTGGAGTTCTGCGCGGGCATCCCCGGGCACGTGGGCGGCGCGGTGGCGGGCAACGCCGGGGCCGGGCGGGAGTGGATCGGGTCCCGGGTCGAGGAGTTGACGGTCGTGACCCGGACCGGCGTGGTCCGGAAGCTGGGGAAGGGCGAGTACCAGGCCTCCTATCGCCGCTCCAGCCTGAGGGATTCGGGGGAGGTGTTGGTGGAAGCGGTGATTCGGGCGGACCGGAAGAGCCCGGAGGCCGTGGAGAAGGCGATCCGCGAAAGCCTCGACGCGCGGGGAGCCAAACAGCCGCTGGCCGAGCGTAGCGCGGGAAGCGTGTTCAAGAACCCCGAGGGGGACGCCGCGGGGCGCCTCGCGGAGGCGGCGGGGATGAAGGGGTTTCGCGTGGGCGGGGCCCGGGTGAGCGAGAAGCACGCCAACTTCATCGTGTCGGACGGGGGGACGGCCCACGACGTGGCGGCCGTCATGCGGGAGGTCCAGAAGCGGGCGCGGGAGAGCAGCGGGGCGCGGTTAGAGCCCGAGATCCTGCCCATGGGCGACTGGAAATGGGACGAAGTGTCGGACATCTGGTGGCCGTTGAGGGGACCGGTGTTCTTTACGGCGTGAAGGGACTGGAAAGGGAAACAAGGAATGTGGAATACGACAAGGGCTTGTGAAGCCCGCTTTCAACGCCTCGTTCCTCATTTCGAATCCCTGATTCACGGACGCCGTCCGGAAGCGCCGCGAGAGTCTACGGGCCAGGGAGTGTTGTTGAAAATATCCAGGAGGCTTGCATGCGCGTCGGAGTGCTGATGGGCGGTTGGAGTTCGGAAAGGGAAATCTCGCTGGTCTCGGGGCGCAACGTGGCGGCGGGGCTCAAGGCGGCCGGTTACGAGGCGATTCCGCTCGACCTGACGAGCCGCGACAAGGACGAGAAACGCCTGGCGGCCCGGTTGAAGAAGGCGCGCCTCGACGCGGCGTTCGTGGTCCTGCACGGGGGGTACGGCGAGGACGGAGGGATCCAGGCCCTGCTGGAAAGACTCGACCTGCCCTTCACGGGAAGCGGGTCCCTGGCCTGCGCCCTGGCTATGCACAAGGGGTGTTCCAAGCTCGTGTTCGAGGCCAACGGCGTGCCGACGGCGCCTTGGCAGGCCTGGCGCCGGGACGAGTACAAGAGCGCCAAGCTGTCGCGCGAGTTGAAAATCCAGTTGCCCCTGGTGGTGAAGCCGGCCGATTCGGGTTCCGCCGTGGGCGTCACGATCGTGAGAAACAGGGCCGGTCTCCTTCCCGCCTTCCGGAAGGCGTTCCGGGAGAGCGATTGGGTGATCGCGGAGAAGTTCGTGCCGGGGGTCGAGATCACGGTGGGCGTCCTGGGGAGATCCCCCCTTCCGGTCATCGAGATCAAGCCGAAAAACGAGTTCTACGACTACGACGCCAAATACACGCCGGGAAAGTCGGAGCACGTGATTCCGGCCCGGATTCCGGCTTCCGCGCGGGCCTTGGCGCGGCGCCTGGCCGTGAAGGCCGGGGAGGCGCTGGGATGCGAGGGTTACTGGCGGGCGGATTTCATCGTCCCGAAGTCGGGACCGCCCCGGATGCTCGAGATCAACACCGTGCCGGGTTTCACGTCGGTGAGCTTGTTCCCCGAGGCCGCGAAGGCCGCCGGGTTCTCGTACCAGCGTTTGTTGAAGTGCCTGGTGGGGATGGCGATGCGGAAGGGCCGGAAGAGCCGCAAGGCGGCGTGAGGACTTGGGGAGCCGGGTGTTGAAAGTCTCGGCGGATCACGGGAGCTGACGGAAATGGGGTTTTACAAGGGGAACCAAGTGGCTCGGGCGGGAAAGGAAGTCCGGCGTTCCGCCGGCTTGCCCCACCTGTTCGCCGGCCCGTCGCCCCGCTCGGGGAGGCGTTCCGCCGAACCGGCGCGCGAGACCTCCAAGGGGTTCTCCTGGTTTGGACGCTCCGCGGACGCTCCGGCCCCGCGCCCGGCCACTCGTTTCGTCTCGGCTTCCCGCTACGCCGCGGCCTCGCCGGTCGTGAGGCCGGAAAAGTCGAAGTCCGAGTCGGGCGGATGGTTCCGGGGTCTGCGAGGGGTGTTCGGGTCGAGAC
>CAZSKE010000325.1:0-3435 GCA_964607325.1 uncultured bacterium
TGTTCCGTCGAGACCAGCTGGGGCGGGTCGGGCTCGGGGGACGGCGTTTTCAACCAGATGCGCGGCATCGCCATCCATGGAGAGACTCTTTACGCGGTCGATATGGCCAATCACCGCGTCCAGCGGTTCACCTTGATGGGCGCTCCCGTCCTTCCGGCCTTGACCGGATCCGGCCAGTTGAACCAGCCCTTCGGGATCGCGGTGGACGTCGCGGGCATGCTGTACGTGTCCGAAAACCAGAGCTTTCCGACGACCGTCGCCTCCCTCGTGCAGATCGATCCCACGTTGGATTCCGCTCCGGTCACCGTTTTTTCCGGGTTGACGACCTTTGGCGGTGTCGGCGTGGATAGTGACGGGGACGTTTATGTGTCCGTGATGAGCGATTCCGGCGTGGAGGGCGCGAGGAAGTTTCGCCAGGTGACACCAGGCCATTGGGTGCAATCGGCCTCCCTGGTGGGTAGCGCCAATCTCGCCAACGGGGTCCTGCCCCTCTCCAACGGAGTGACGGTGTACATCCTGGACACCGGGAACCACCGCGTTCAGGAATACGTCGAGACGCCGTCGGGGAGCAACAATTACGTCAACACCCGCGTCGTGGTCAGCTCGACTTTGAACAACCCCGTGGGATACACCGTTTGGCCCCACCAATTGGTGGCCGATCCCGCCGGGTTTTTCTATCTCACGGATCTGGGCAATCGATTCCAGGTGTTCGACGCCCTTTGGAACTTCCGGTACGCTTGCTCTTTCAACGGGAGTTTCGGGATCGCCTTGGACGGGTCCGGGTTCATTTACGGGGGATCCAAGGACGACGGGACCCTCAACCGTATCCGCTCCACGCATATGCCGCCGCTCGCCACCTCTCCGACGCCGATCCCGCCGGATTGCGGGTCCGCGCTTCAACCGCCCTTTGTTTTCCCGAACCCGATGCGTCCGGGCCCCGGCAAATTGTCGATCCAGCTTTGTCGAAGGGATCTCGTCAAGGTCCATATTTACAACGCGGGGGGCAATCTGGCGGGCAAGCTGGAATTCACGGGGCAGGCGGGCGACAACGTCAAATCCTGGGATTTTTCGGGTTATGCCCCGGGGGTGTATTACTTCCTGGTCGAGGTCGGCGGGCAACGGCAACCGCTTCGGAAGTTCGCCGTTATCAAGTAGGAAGATATTTCAAATCCGCTCCGCTGATCGCGCCGCGATCGGCTCGGCTCCCCTGCGTTATTGCCCGCGCTCGCACAAGAATCGCTCGACCTCGATGGCGGCTTGGCACCCCATTCCCGCGGCGGAGATGGCCTGGCGATAGGTGGGGTCGGCCACGTCGCCGGCCGCGAAAACGCCCGGCACCCGGGTCATGGCGCTCGGCGGATTCGGGAGCTTGAGATACCCCGTCTCGTTCATGTCGAGTTGTCCCTTGAAAATGTCCGTGTTGGGCTTGTGGCCGATGGCGAAGAAAAGCCCGGTGAACGGGTGTTGGGTGACTTGCCCGGTTTTGACGTCTTGGATCTTCACGCCTTCCAATTCCTGCGCGCCCAGGAGCTCGACCACCACCGCGTTCAACATCCAACGGATCTTGGGGTTCGCGCGGGTGTGTTCCAACATGATGGGTGACGCGCGGAACCCCTCCCGGCGGTGGATCAGGGTCACCGAGCGCGCGAAGCGCGTCAGGTAATTGGCCTCTTCCATGGCGGTGTCGCCACCCCCCACCACGGCGATATCCTGGTTCTTGAAGAAGAACCCGTCACAGGTCGCGCAAGCCGAAACCCCGTGGCCGATCAGGTCCATTTCGCGGGGCACGCCGCCGTACTTGGCCGAGGCCCCGGTGGCCACGATGACCGTCTCGGTTTCCAACGTTTCCTGGTCGTCCACGGTGAGCCGAAACGGGCGCTTGGAGAAATCCGCTTTCGTGACGACGCCGTCCCGGACGCGCGCGCCGAAACGCTCGGCTTGCCGCCTCATGTTCTCCATGAGTTGGGGGCCCGTGATTCCCTCCGGAAAGCCGGGGAAATTCTCGATTTCCGTGGTGGTGGTGAGCTGGCCGCCAGGTTGAAGTCCTGTCAGCGCGAGTGGCGACAGGTTGGCGCGCGCCGCGTAGATCGCGGCGGTGTAACCGGCCGGTCCGGTCCCGATGATGACGAGCTTTTCCATAACGACTCCTTGAGATCGGCGGGAAATGGCTTCGGGTCTCGGCAATGCTTTCCGCGAACGCGGCGGTTCGCGCGCGTTTCAAGGACAACTTAAGCGAAGGATAGGCCGGTTTCAAGCGTTTGGCGGAGGATCCCGTTTTTGGAGATATCGCTCGAGTTCCTGACGCCGGGTCGTTTCGTCCCATCCCAAGGCGCCCGCCATGAGACGGGACGCCTTTTCCGCCGCGACGCCCACTCCCGCGCTCGTGTAGCCGATTTCCAGCCGCCGCAAAAGCGCGTCCTCGAGGTGACGGGCATCTTCCCTCAACGCGGCGTGGATCACCTGGGCGCCGATCTCGGGTCGGCTGGGATCGAGGGGTTCCCTGAGCGAGGGTTCCCGCTTGACGGGTTCCAGAACCAAGGGGGCCCGCCCGCCGTACAGACACGCCAAGTGCTCGGCTTGAACGGCGTTGATCCCGAACGTTTTCGGCCAGTCCCTCTGGGCGCGCGAGAGGAAGGCGTCCCAGGGCTCCAGCGGGGCGCCGGGCAAGCGCGTGTGGGGAGGGGGAGGGCCGGGCCGGCCCAACACGCCGAACACGAGCGTCAAGGCCCGGCGGGCCATGGAACGGTACGTGGTGAGTTTTCCGCCCAGGATGGTGACCACGCGGCCTTCCGCTGTGATGCGATCCTCGCGTGAGACGGAGGAGGCGTGCGAGTCGTCGGACCAAGCCAGAGGACGCAAACCCGAGAAAGTCGCCGCGATGTCCTCGCGCCGCCAGGGAAGGGAGGGGAACAGCCGTCGGGCGTGGTCGAGGAGGTAATCCCGCTCGCTTTCCGAGCAACGCGCGTGGTCGGGATCCCCGGTGTCGTCAAGGTCGGTGGTGCCCACCAGGCTGTATCCCCGCCAGGGGATGACGAACAGGATCCTTTTTTCGACGGGGGAGGTCACCAGGACGGCGTAATCGCCCATGACCTGAGGCGCCACGACGTGACTGCCCCGGGTGGGCCGGACTTTTTTTTGATCGCGTCCCGTCAGGAGGCGCGCCGTGTGGTTGGCCCAGGGGCCGGTGGCGTCGGCCAGGCATCGCGCCGAGAAGACGCGGCCGCCTTCCGGGCCGATCGTGTTCACCTGGAATCCTTGCGGCGTGGTTTCGACCGACGTCACCTCGGTTTCGTTGAGGCAGAAGGCCCCGTTGTCGCGCGCTCCCAGGACGTTTTCCCACACGAGCCTGGCGTCGTTCACTTGCGCGTCCCAATACACGCCGCATCCCCGGAGCCCTTCGGGCTTGAGGTGGGGCGCGGTTTTCAACGCGTCTTT
>CAZSKE010000326.1:0-3430 GCA_964607325.1 uncultured bacterium
CACCAGAACACACAGGAAGACGAACCCCTTCAGCCCGTCGGGCCGGGCCGCGAGATACGCCAAGCCCAGGGTCACGAACACGAGTGAGGGGAAGTCGAAAAACGTCTCGCCCGGGATCGACATGTAGGGATGGTCCCACCCGGAAATCGCGAAAGTGGACAAGGTGTTCACGAACTGCTTCCAGAGAGTCGCGACGACCCCCGCGTCCACGCGAAGAGTCCCCCCGTCGTGCAACGTGGAAAGGGCGGTCGTATGGGCCGCGAAACGGGCTTGCGACGCGATGGGATACATCAGGATGGCGGCCAGCATCAAGGCCTCCGCCCAGTAAAGCGAGGGACTTCCACGTTTGAACCCGACGGCGAATCGCGCGACGAGGTAAAGAGAGACCGCGAGAGCGGCGATTTCCGGCAGGGCCCAAGAGCCGTTCAAGCCCGTGATCGGCGGAAGGAATTGATTGACGCGCAGGAAGAGCCCGGTCCAGATCAACGCCAAGGTCAGTGTAAGGATTTTTTCGCTCGCCAAGACCGGTCGGCGATCGGAACGCCACCAAAGACCCGCCAAAACGGCCAAGGGAAAAAACCCGATGAAAGGCCTGGCGGATTGATAACAGTAGAGCGCCACGGCAAGCACCGCTCCCCATTCCAGGAACCGTTTACGGTCCGGTCGCTTCCATAAACGGAGGGTGAACAAGAGCGCGGCCTCCACCGCCGGGGAACCCATGAGGCAGGGTTGCTGGACCATGCAAAGAACCATGCGGGGCTTGGAGAAGGCGACACAGGCGGCCAAGATCAACCCGGCTCGTCGACCTCCCGCTTCCTTCCCCAGGAGATACAGGATCCAGATCCCGATCAAGTCCAGGATGGCGAACGAGATGTTTTGGACCGTCACCGAGGAGGCCTTGGGCAAGAGGAAACAGACGAGGGTGATGAAATATTGGTAGAGCGGCGGGCGGTCCCCCGCGGGAAAAAGCATGTGGTACACGCCCATTTCGAGGACCGCGCGGGCGTCGAGAATGGACAAGGCGAAATCGTGCCAATACATGGTGGGAGGTTCGGTGAAAGTCGCGAGCCGGAGGAACGCCGCCAGGGCGAGAATCAAGGCGAGCCATCCCCAGGCCCAAGCGCGAGGGAGTTCCGGCCGCGGGTGCTTAGGCTCCGGCAGTCGTCGGAAGAACAGAAACAAGAAAACGAGCCCGCCCAGGAACATCAGGGTGAAAAGCCACCACTTCGGGGGGCCTTGCGGGAGGAAAGACATGGTGGGGCCGGGGAGTGACCCTAAGGCGAAGAATACGAGCCCCAACCCCCCCGCGCCCATGAGAAGCAACTCGGTGGGATCGAACGCCTGGGCGGCGGGGCTCCTGGAAGACCGCCCGGCGCGCGGGAGGCTCCCGCTTCTTTTTCGTTTTTTGGGGACCGCCGCTTTGGGTGTCATGACCGCGCTCATTATAAATGCCCCTGCGCCGTTGCAAAGGCCTCATCTCCGGGTGATAATCGTTGGAATAAACGACCCACGGTGGTTTTCCATGTCAAACGACTTCACAATGACTTTCCGGGGGGTGCGTGGCAGTATCCCGGTCCCGGGCCCTTCCACCGTGCGATTCGGGGGAAACTCCTCCTGCGTGCACGTGGAAGTCCTGGGCCACACGGTCATCCTGGACGCTGGGACAGGCATCATCTCCCTGGGACAACAGATGGTGAAAAACTGGTTCGCCATGGGGGAAGCCCGGCGCAACCGGCGCCTTTCGGCCACGATCCTCATCTCGCACACCCATCACGACCACATCATGGGCTTGCCTTTCTTCATTCCCCTCTTCCTGGGCGATTCGTCCTTGTTCATATACGGCCCGTCGGTGTACGGACCCTCGACGAACAGCCGCACCGATCTCCAATATGTCCTCGAGATGATGATGGACCAGATCTTCTTCCCCGTCGACTTGAAAGAAACACAATCCGTCAAGCACATCACGACCCTGAAACCCTTCGACCAGGTCCTGCTGGCCGAGGGCGCCGAGCCCGAACTGGCCAACCTACAGACCGATTACCGAGCCGTCTTCAAGGACAAGGTCATCATCAGTCAGTACCGGAGTTACGCCCACCCGAAGAACGGCACCCTGGTCTACAAGCTCCAATACGCGGGCAAGTCCATCGTGTACGCCACCGACATCGAGGGATACCAGATGGGCGACCGGCGTTTGATCCAGTTCGCCAAGGGCGCCGACATCCTCATCCACGATTCCCAATACACTGAGGAGCAATACGGCGGATCGGTGACCACCCAGGGTTTCGGCCACTCGACGGCCGAGATGGCGTGCCAAGTGGCTCGCGAAGCGGGCGTGAAACAGCTTTTCTTGTTCCACCACGACCCCAACCACGACGATTCCACCGTGGCCCGCAAAGAGGAAAGGGCCCGCGCGCTCTTCCCCAACACTTATTCGGCGTACGAAGGCTTGACCGTAACGCTATAAGACAACGCGGTCGGTTTGGAGTTATCGTTTACCTCCGGAACCCTATTGGGATTCATCCCGATCACAACAAGTTCGTCATTGTAGAAACCGCGCGATCCTCATAGAATCCAACCGCCCCCCACTCGTCAGCGCCCAGGAGACCGCATGCGTTACACCCGTCTCATTCTGTCCTTATGGATTTTGCTGGGGGCCCTCCACGCCTGTAAAAAATCCTCTTCTCCCGCCCCGGCGGCTCCCGCGCCCGTTCCAGCCCCACCCGCCCACACAGCCACCTTCACCGGGACAGTGACACCGGTCGTCACAGCCACCTTCACCCCCAGCCCCACATCCACCGCGACTTCCACTTTCACGGCCTCGCCCACGGCCACCGCGTCCTCCACCCGCACACCCTCGCCGCCCCACACGGCCACCTTCACCCTCAGCCCCACGTCCACCGCGACTTCTACCCTCACGGCCTCGCGCACGGCCACCGCGTCCTCGACCCACACACCCTCGCCGTCCCATTCATCCACATCCACCGCCACGTTTTCACGCACCTTCACGCCCTCCTCGACTCGAACCCCCACCTTCACACCCTCGGCGACGCTCTCGCCCACCCCGACGAAAACCGAGGTGTTGGCTTGCGCCTCTCCCGAAGCCATCGACGCCCTCGTTTCCACGAACCGGACCATTACGGAACTTGGGACCGTTTTTCGCCCCTTCACCTTTTCAGGGCCCGGAAAAATCGTGCAGGCCTGCTTCAAACAAACCAACATCGATATTTCGGCCTGCCGTGTCGGGATCTACTCCGATAACTTCGGCCAGCCCGGTAACCTCGTCTCACAGGCGAACATTTTTCAAACCGCGGGAGCGGGAATCTACACCATCGACATTCCCGACGTGACGGTGAGCTCCGGCGTCACCTTCTGGCTGGGCCTCATCAAAGCCAACACCTTCTACTTGGGTTCCACCGACACGGTCTCGACC
>CAZSKE010000327.1:0-3419 GCA_964607325.1 uncultured bacterium
AAAAACTTGGAAAATTCGCCGAGGAAACCGACCTTAACGTGGTCGAAAACAACGGCTCGGACATCGGCTTCATCATACGCCTCCTGCCCTGGACCGAGGTGTTTGTGGCGGGCGGCCTCACGGTGGCGGGCCTCGCCTCGCAATTGGCCATCCCAAAAGTTCCCGGAAACAACACGCGCATCATCATCCTCGGCGTTTTCCTGGGAACCGCCTTCTGTTACACCATCTATCGTTTGGTCGTGCATTGGTTGAACGGGTTGAAGGAAGGCGCCGAGAATCCCGTCTGGCAAGCCGTGTTCGACCTGGAAATGGATAAGGCCAAATGGGAAACCGTGGCCTTGGCCGGTTGGTTCGTCCTATCCATCGTGGCCGTCAAGTTCCCCTCGTTCAACCCCGGGCACGCCCTTTCCTTTCTACTGGCCTTTGGTTGGCTCGCTCTCGTCGTCCGTTTCGGTTGGCTGTGGTTGAAAAACCGCGCTCCGGCGTACACCGGCGGTGTCACCATCATCGCCATCGTCTTCACGCTACTCTTCACGACCTTCTTCACGGTGGGCGCCACCCAATCCACTTTCATGGCGAGGCTCCACGGTTTCGTCAATTCATTGTACCAAGGCGCTTTCGGCGGGTTGGAATACTGGTGGGAACAACACGACGTCAAGCGCGGCGACCAACCTTGGTACTACTATCTAGTCCAGCTTCCGGCCAACGAGATGGTTTCATTCCTCTTCGGTCTGGTGGCCATGGTCTGGTACGGATTTTTCCGCAGGAAAAACGTGCCTCTTTTCCTGGCCTACTGGTACCTCGGCCATATGGTCCTGTTCTCCTGGGCCGGAGAGAAAATGCCCTGGTTGATCCTGCATGTCCTCTTGCCCACCTTGCTTTTGACGGCCTATTTCATCGGGGATCTTTGGGACAACCTGCCCTCCTCCATGGCGGGTCGCATGGCACGCATCACGGCCATCGTCATTTTCGGGTTATTGGCGTCCTATTCGCTCCACTCGGCCGTCCTGCTTTCCTTCTATCACGAGAGCAACCCGGTCGAACCCTTGGTGTACGTGCAATCCGGGCCTGATTGCAAGGAAGTGGACCGTTGGTGTCGGCTGATTTCCGAGGGCGAGACCGGGGGGCCGGCAAACGAGTCGCCCGACAGCAGTTCCGAACCGGACCGCAAACTCCAGGGCGGCATCAACATGACGATCGAGGACAAATGCTCGTGGCCGTTCGCCTGGTCCCTTCGCGATTTCAAGTTCAGAGGCCATCCCACCTCGGTCACGGCGGCCGACAACCCGATCATCATGACGGGGACCGAATCCGACAACATCAGTTACGCGCCCCTCACCCAAGCGGGTTACGTGAACCGCAAGTATAAATTGCGCATCTGGTGGGTGCCGGGATGGTTCAAGAAGGGTTTCCCTCAGGCTCCCTTGAATTTTCCGTTGCTTTGGGAATGGACCTGGGGAAACCTCATCCCCCTGGGCACCAAGAAAGCGGACATGGTGGACTGGAAGGACATGATGGACTGGGTCCTTTACCGGAAGGTTTGGTCCGACCTGGGCAGTTACAACATGCGCCTCTGGGTGCGCGGCGACTTGGCGGCTAAATACGGGTTCACGGAGACGACGCGCGGGGACATCCCAGTGGAATATCCCAAGGAGGAGCCCCCCTCCACCCCGGCCGGCAAAAGTGCGAAGAACCGTCGGCCAAACTAAATTCGCGATCGAAGGACCCTCGACGTGAAAAAGGCCGTCCCTTTACCGGGACGGCCTTTTTTTTCGAGCCGTTTCCTATCTGTGACGTCTGGAAATCTTTCGAGCTGGGAACCAGCGGCTACAGACTTAACGATCCTTTTTTATGAGTCCCACCAATCGGATCGGGGATTCCACCCCGCCCACGACCGGCAAGGGAAGGGCCAGCACGTAGGCCCCTTTCGGCGGCAGAAGCGACAACCCCGCCGCGTTTTCGACGAGGAACTTCCCTTGGCCGAGGAATTTACGGTGCGCCGGAAAGGCCCCCTCGGCGAGATCCGGGGAAAGCGTGTCCACTCCCAGGCCGCTCACGTCTCGTTTCAAAAGAAACTCAACGGCGTCCGGGGATAAAAACGGAAACACCCCGTCATTCCAATACCTGTCCGGATCGTTCCAGAAACGTTCCCAACCCGTTCGGATGAAAACAAATGAGCCGGGCGAAAGAACCCCCTCGCGCGCCTCGAAAGCCTCGAGATCGAGAACGGAAACCTCATACCGATCATGGCATTGATCGGAGACGTCCACCACCACGCAAGGACAGGCCAAGCGTTCCAGCGAAAGTCCCGCGGTATCCCGGCCCTGATCGTTCCCGTGAGCCGGGGAATCGAGGTGGGTCCCCACTCCGGCCAAAGAAGCGTATCGCTGGACGCGAAACCCCGCGGAATCCTTTTCCCCATAATCCGATACTGTCTCCATCCTGAAATCGCATCGCCCGCCCCACGCGGGGACTCCGGAGTGGAGAGGGTGGGTGAGGTCCACCAAACGGAAAGGAAAAACGTCATCCACCACGCGCCTCGCGTTTCAAGGCTCGACAGGGGGATCGGTTCGGAAGGGCGCGGCCGGAAGGCCGTTCTTTCCAAAAAGGTTGCAAACCGGGTGATCGGCCCAGGCATAACGGACCGCTTGAGGCGTGGGAATCTCGTCATTCCAAACCAACACACTGTCGCCTTGAATCTCGGCGTGGGCCCAACGAAACATCCCGTCAGGGCCCGCCACGGTGAATCCGCGGAGAGGGCCACCGTCCTGGACCCTCAACCCTTTCCCGACCTCCGTGAAACGGATCCGAGCCTTCTTCCCCTCCACTTCCATGGACGCGAAACGCGGGCCCGACCAAGACGAAGGCTTTTCATACGCCGTTCGTAAAGCCACCCGCGCCAGTCTTTCTCCCACTTCGCGCTTGTTCCCCGGGTGGATATTCTTGGCTTCACCCAGATCGAGGAGGACGGCCATCTCAACCCCGGGTTCCCTCACCGCCATCGCCTGGGCCTCGCGGATTTCCGCCCAGGCGCTCTCCCCGGGTGATTCCACCGGGTCCATGAACAGGGGCAATTGGGCGATGAGAAAAGTGAGTTCCTTTTGTCCCCAAGCCTCACGCCAGGACCGGATCATTTGAGGAAGGAAGCGCCTGTAATCGGCGGCGTGGCCCACGTTCGCCTCCCCCTGGTACCAGATCACTCCACGAACCGGGTAACGTGTCAGGGGATGAATCATGCCGTTGTACATGACGGTCGGAATGGAATCCAAGCCGGGCACGACGGCTCCAAAAGCCAAGCCCTGGACCGCCTCCCTCGTTCGGGGTCGAGGCGTCCCCCAACCCGATTGCTTGAGATCCTCCAGCGATACACGGTGACGTTTCCAGCGTGAAGTCACCTGGAAAGAAGCCGAGACATAATT
>CAZSKE010000328.1:0-3417 GCA_964607325.1 uncultured bacterium
TTACTTACTTGTGGCGCTTCTTGCCGCTTTTCTCGCGGCGCCCCTTTCGGCGCGCGTCTTGGAGGTGACTCTCCAGTCGGGCGACAAGGTCCAGGGCGACCTCGTCAACATCAACGCCCGGGGCTTGTACCTGCTGGGCAGTGGGGATCGCGCTTATTTCTATCCCGCCACCTCCATCGCGAGCGTGGTGGACGTCAAAACGGGACAGGAGGTGACCCGCGAGTTCCTGGACAGGGCCGCGACTCCCGTCGAGTCCTCCTTCGACGACGACGACGTGGACGTGGCGCCCAAGACCCCCGAGACTCCGGGCTCCCTGGAGCCGCAAGCCGAGCCGCCCGTGGGGTGGAGGCGCCCGAAACGCGTTTCTTGGATCAGGGAAGTTCCCGCTTTCAAGCCGGGATTCGGTCTCGACTTCGGGCTTTCCTTCGGGGGTCGCACCCCCAACACCCAGGTCGTGCAATTGTGGGAGGAATCCACCCCGTTCGAGGCCGGCACGTTCGAGCCGCCCATTCCCGCCAGCGTGGACCTGGCCATCCTGTACCAACCCTCGCCGAAGCTTTCCTTCGGCGGGTTTGTCCAGTGGTATCCGGCGCCGTTGGGCAACGAGGCCCTGGTCGCCGTCATGGACGGTTACACCGATCCCTGGGGCTATTGGCACGATGTGGTGCTGAACGAGGTGGATTACAACCTCACCTTCGGGTCCCTGGCGTACGGGGCGAAAGTCAGGATGAAGGCGACCCCCAAGTCGCGCGCGGCGCTGACGCTTTACGCGGGACAGCTTTCGTTGGTGGACGCGGGGTACGAGGTCATCGACGACCTCGGGCTTCTTTACGCCGAGAAATACAAGGGCGACGCCCCTTACTTCCGCGCGGATATCGAGTTCAACATCCTCTCGGCGCGGCGCGGTGGCCTGCTTCTGGGGATCGGTTACCAGACGGCCCGCGTCAAGACGATTAATTACAAGGTGACCGGCGGCGTGTTCGGGCCCGGCGAGGGCGAATTGACCAGTCTCGACACGGGGAACAAGATCGACGTGGATTTCAGCGGTCTTCGGGTCGGGCTGACCGCCGCGTTGAGATTCTGACTTCCACGGTCTTAAACAAACAAAGAGAAAAGGACGCTTCCCCCGGGAGGCGTCTTTTTTTTATGGATTTCAACGCCGGGGCCGTGAGCGCCGATTCGGGTGTTGGGAGGTTATTCCGCGCCGTAGGGTTACAATAGGCCCCCGTGGAACCGCCCCGGCGTCCCCGCGATCCGTAAGCGGCCCTCCAACATTCCGGTGACCGCGCCCGCCTCGTCGCCAGCTTTCTCGAACCGGGAACGGTGGCGGCGGTTGTCGGTCCTTTTTTTTCGGGGTTTTCGGGGGCGTCAGTCGATTCGCGCGATTTTCCGGGTCGCGCGCCGCTGGCCTGGAATATTGAAATTGGATAAGCTGGAAAAGCTGGCGACCCAAGCGCCCTGGTTTCACCCGTCATTCGGAGGATGAGAAAATCAAAAGGCGATCGAGCGTATTTGACCCGGTTCCGCGCGTTTTTCTCCGCGTCCTGCCGTTCCTCGGGGCGGTGATGTTGCTCATCCCGCTTCAATCCTGTCGCGCCAAACCCGGAGGCTCGCTCGGTCCGGTGACCATCACCTATTGGGAGAAATGGACCGGCTTCGAAGGGGAAGCCGTCCGGGCTCTCGTCGACCGGTACAACGCCCGGCAATCCCGAGTCTTCGTCAAGATGCTGACCACCAGCGAGATCGAAAAAAAGCTCCTCGTGGCCATCGCCGGAGGGGATCCACCGGATGTGTCGGGCCTGTATTCGCGCAACGTGGCTGTATACGCAGAGAAAGGCGCGTTATCCCCCCTGGACGAGG
The DNA here is from genome assembly GCA_964607325.1 of uncultured bacterium. Taxonomy (GTDB): domain Bacteria; phylum Oederibacteriota; class Muellerivitia; order Muellerivitales; family Muellerivitaceae; genus CAZSKE01. The sequence goes on from CAZSKE010000328.1 coordinate 1,861, forward strand.
CGCTCCTCGAACGCGGCGTGAGGATGGACGACTTCCTGCCGGTTTATCTTCTGGAATGCCGTTCGCGGGGAAAAACCTACGCCCTGCCGCTGGCCGGCATGACGGTGGCGCTTCATTACAACCGCGCCCATTTCCGGGAGGCGGGCCTGGATCCCGATCGGCCGCCGAGGACTTTCGCGGAGCTGGAAAAGGTCGCCGACAAGCTAACGCGTTGGAATCGCGACGGCACCTTGAAGCGGGTGGGATTCCTTCCCACCGATCCGGGATGGTGGAACTGGAGCTGGTTGTATTACACGGGAGGAAGCCTCTTCGACGAGAAGACCCGGAAGCTGACCGCGGACACTCCCGAGAATCGCCGCGCGCTCCAATGGTTCTCCGATTACTCGAGGAAATACGGCGTCAAGAACCTCGCGGCGTTCCGGGGAGGGCTGGGGAACTTCGCCTCCCCGCAGAACCCGTTTCTTTCGGGAAAGGTTTCGATGCAAATCCAAGGGGTTTGGATGCACGCCTTTATCCGGACCTTCAACCCCCGGTTGGACTGGGGCGTGGCGCCCTTCCCGGCCTGGTTGGATGGGACGCGCGACAGGACCTTGATCGAATCCGACGTGCTGGTGATCCCGGCCGGAAGCGGCCATCCGAAGGAAGCGCTCGATTTCATCGCGTACGCGATCTCGCCCGAAGGCCAGGAACTTCTCCACACGAAACAAATGAAGTTTCCCATCCTCAAGCCGGATCGGGTCTCGAAGGCCTTCTGGCGAAACCACCCCAACCCCCACATCCGGGTCTATCAAAAACTCGCTGAAAGCCCCGGGGCCTTCACCTTGCCTCGCATGGGGCTCGGCCAGGAATACTTCGACGAGGCCACGGTGGTGTTCGACCAGGTCTGGTTGCACCAAAAGACGCCGGAGGAGGCTCTCGCCGCCCTCCAGAAGCGCATGGGACGGTCCTGGGGACGTGAAGTGCGCCGCCTGGAGCGGCTGGGGTTGACACCATGACCCGGCGCGAGACACGCAACCTCTTGACTGGGTTGGCCTTCACGGCGCCTTGGATCCTGGGATTCGGGGCATTCCTGCTTTACCCCATCCTCTCGTCCTTCGCCTACAGCTTCACCGAGTACTCCGTGCTCACGAAACCGGTCTTCATCGGCTTGGGCAACTACCAGGATCTCCTGACCGACGGGGTTTTCTGGAAGTCGCTTTGGAACACGCTTTTTTACGCGGCGGTCGCCCTGCCCTTGGGCACGGCCCTGGCCCTGGTTCTCGCGCTTCTGCTCAACAGCGGCGTGCGGGGAACCCTGATCTACCGGACCGTCTTCTTCATCCCCTCCTTGGTGCCCATGATCGCCTTGGCCATATTGTGGCTTTGGATCTTCAATCCCGAGTTCGGCGTGATGAACCACGCGTTGAAGAGCCTGGGGATGCCTGCTCCCGATTGGATGGGCAGTCCCCTTTGGACCAAACCGGCCTTCATTCTGATGAGCCTTTGGGGATCGGGTAACGCCATGGTGATCTATCTGGCGGCGCTCCAGGAAGTGCCGACGAGCCTTTACGAGGCCGC
>CAZSKE010000329.1:0-1373 GCA_964607325.1 uncultured bacterium
CCGCAGGCGTCTCTCTTCAGCAATTCGCGGTAAATGTTGTTAGGAGTTCCCGACCACACCTTAGGATCCTTCGGATCCCCCAGCGAGCATATGTTTATTTTCGTGTTTTTCATCTTTTCATGTGTGCCGGACGGAGCGAAGGGCGCCGTTTTCTCCGGCCGGAAACCCACGCCCAAACGCAGTGTTTTTCACGCGCATTTCATCTCCATCATCCGGATCCACATTCCGGCAAGCTCCGTTTCCATCGCTGGCACGAATTTCGTACGGGCCAGTTCTTGATAGCAGGAAGAAAGCGCGTCCTTCTTCGCTCCGGATTCCAGTTTCAAGCCGGAAAGCAACAGTCCCATCTCCTTGTTTCGCAGGTACCCTTCCGTTTCATCCTTGAAATCGCGCATTAGATCGTGTTCATTCCTAGATTGGTAGACCGTCGCAGGATGAAAACACAACTCGTAACCCCGGCTCCACAAAACCCGTTGCGCCACGAAGGATCTCCAGATGTCCGTCATCCTGAAGCTGACATGGGACGGCAGATAGAGGAGATCGAAGCATTCCTTAAAGTGAAGCGTGTTCTGCGAATTATAGGGGCAATAGGTTCCCTTTCCCAGGATCACGGTTTCCGGCGATTTGTTGAACGTCAGGTTGTCCTTGAACAACAAGCGATAGATGGCGTCGACATCCGGGTCCGCATCGGCCAGAAACTGCTGGACGGGACACGAGGCTTTCATCGTCCCCAGGTCGTTTCCCGCTTCGTGGATCCGGTCCAGGGGCAATCCACGCGGCCAGATCAATTTATCCGTGAAATGCCGGTAAACATTCGCCCAATCCGTGCCGCCTATCCTTTTGCCTTCCACCTCGATATCCAGACCGGTACCGAATTTCGGGTAGGGCCGGTTATCGTCGTCGGTTTCGAGGATCACCCGGGCGCCCTGCGTCATGGCGTAAAGATAGCCTAGGTTCTTCCGGGCGTAATGCCGGGTCGGCACCGCTTTCGAAAATTCACCGAATAGGTCGTTCTGTCTGTCGATGGACAGGTACTCCACACCCGGAACATTCCAATCGGGTGGGGTCTTGGTATCGCCCACCACCACCATTCCCCAGTCGTTACGCCGCGAGAACTCCGAATATTCAAGAATCGCCCCGCTCGGCTGGTTGATGGTTGTCAGTACGATCCATTTATCTTTCATGGGGAAATCCCTGTCGATGTTTCGTTATACCGGCGCCAGTCTTCTGACAAGCACAACGGACCAAGGCCACCCCATGGTAACAGCGTCACCGTGTAGGCTTTCACGTTTTTTTGAATCTCGCGACATACCAAAACGACCAAACCGCATGAAAGATATACGCGATCATCCTTGCGCCCGCCAAGCCCTCGG
>CAZSKE010000329.1:1383-3413 GCA_964607325.1 uncultured bacterium
ACTGAACCATCCACCAACTGCAAACAAGCATAACGATGCCCCACCCCAAATTCATCCAAAAAAGGATCCACATGTTACCCCGAGAGGCGATGTACTGGCCGATCGGTGTCACGATGGACATCAAGGCCGCCGTGAGGACGGTGATGACCAGCACCCAATAGCCCCCCCTGAATGATTCGCCATAACCCGCCATGACCCATGGGCTGGCCAACGACAGGATGACCCCGATCGGTATCGTAATGGCCGCCGTCAAGACCATCATTCCGTTCATGACGCGATAGCCCCCCGCCGCATCGCCCATTCCATGCCGTTCCGACATCACGGGCAATACCGCGGAGCCGATCAGCGTGGGGATGTACTGCATGGTGTTTTGCCACTGATTCGCGGCGTTGAAAATGCCGAGCTGTGCGTAACCGTCGGGCCGGTTGGCCAGCATCGCACTACATCCCCATAGGATAGGTCCGACGGACATTCCGCACAAAAAGGATGGAAGGCTGAATCGAACCAGTACCTTCCACTCCTGCCAGCCTTCACGGATCAAGAAGGGGATGCTGAACCCCGCCAACTCCTTCCGCACGAACAGGAAGGTGAAGAACACCGTCACGCACATGCTAGCCGCTAGGGCGATGACCGCGCCCGGCAGTCCCCAAACCGACGCGAACACGACCACCAGGATCGACTGAAAAGCGCCACAGACGGAACTCACGATGGAATTGATCTTGAACGACTCCAACCCGCTCAAGAGCGAGGTTTGTACCCCGTTGATCACCCCGAAAGCGATCGTGATGGAGCTGATGCGCAACATGGACGCCAAATGTGGCGCCGCAAGTGTATTTTCCGCCAGCCACGGGGCGAATCCGATGAAGGACACGCCGTATATAACCGCGCTGATCCAGGCCACCATGGACGAAAGAGCGATGATGCGCCCTGCGCGTTGAGGATCCTTTTTCCGCAATTCCGCCACATACTTCGTGACCGTCACGCCCAGACCCAATCCGGCAAGACCTCCGATCATCGCAGAGGTGCTGTTGATGATCCCATACTCGCCAAACCCGACCTGGCCGAGGATACGGGCGAGCAGAAACGACATGATGAGCGTGACGAATTTGGTGGCGACTCCACCAATGGAGCCCCAAAACGCGCCCCGCGCCAACCGACGACGGGTGGGAGTGGCAATCAGCGGTATTACTCGATCACGAATAAAAGGGGATTTTTTAACGCGGTCGATCAACGGTTGGGTTTTCATAGCGACGTCGGGATATGAGAAATGTGCATCACGCTCTGAAAGCACCCACGGGCGGTTTCGAGTAGGAACAGGGGGCAAACGGATTCGGTCTCTGAAGGGCCGTCGTTATAACCGGAAAGGGTGAAAGGGACGCCCTTAAATCGCATGTGAAGCTTTATGGTACCGTTTCCGCAAGGCGTGCCCGCTAAGGGATGTCGGTGGATGGTCCCTTGCCGAGCCGGGCGACGGCAACCATGGCCTCTTTCATGAACTCGTGGACCAACACCCGGTACTCAACATCCAAATCCTCTTCCTTGGCGGTGTGGGGTTGGAAAATCCATTGGGCGCCCCCCTGGTGGCCCGGCAGGCGAAATTGGTCCGAAAAAACAAGCGAGGCCGACTTGGGGGAAGCCTGCAGGAAGCTCAGGTGCATTTGGCGGCTGGGTTCCCAGTCGTAGGAATAATCCACCCCTCCCATCCCTTTCCGGTCGGACGGGATCAGCAAGTGGTAACCCCTCACCCCGAACTCATTGCATATCTGGGCCACCAGCGACAACACTTCCTCGCGGCTTTGGGACAGCCCCAGTTTGGCTCTCTGCATCTCGATGAAATGATGGGCGATCAGGTAGTGGGGTTTGTTGTGCTCGATGGCTTTGGGATGGAGGAAGTCCAAAAACTTCAAGTTCGATATCCCGATGCCCAGGACGAGTCCCGAAACGCCCAGTAACCAGGCGGCCTTGCCGTTATGTTGCGCGATGATGGCCAGGGCCGCCACAAACACAATCAGGGTCCGGAAACGAATCCA
>CAZSKE010000330.1:0-3407 GCA_964607325.1 uncultured bacterium
GATGGTCGGAGAGACGAAAACCTATGACGGACGGGAGATACCCTTGGACGGGCCGTTGCAAGCCCTCCTCGCTTCCATCCCAAAGACGTTGGGAAGTCCCTATGTCTTCACGTACCGGGGCCATCGGCTGAAGGACCCGAAGACAGCTTTCCTGAAGGCTTGTCAGCGTGCTAGGATTCAGGACTTTCGCTTTCACGACCTCCGGCACTGTGCGGTGACGAACTTCCGGAAAGCGGGGGTGAGTGATTCGACCATCATGTCGATATCGGGCCATAAGACGTACGCCGTGTTCCGTCGCTATGACCGAATCGACCGCGAGGACCGACTGAAAGCCTTAGAACGAGTCCGCTCCACGCATATGGAAGCGAATAAGACTCCTATAAGACACCAGCCGGATTCACTTTCGCCTCAGGTTGTCGGGCAGTAAGCTGATTTCGTTTCGCAGCAATGTCTTTCCGTGATAGCCGGAGGGTTAGTCTAATGGTAAGGCAGTGGACTTGAAATCCACCGGGGGAAACCCCTTGCAGGTTCGAGTCCTGCACCCTCCGCCATTGTTTACTCCGATGGGGCAAACAATGGCGAGAGCAATCGATCCATCGAAAACCGAAAATTCGGACGGTCGCGGTCCATTTTCGATTCTCGATTGCTCAAGTGATTGTCGTGGTATGTAGCTGGAGAGGTGGCCGAGCGGCTTAAGGCATCGGTTCGCTAAACCGACGTGCGGGTAACTCCGTACCGAGGGTTCAAATCCCTCCCTCTCCGCCATCATTCGCCCAAAGCGAGTGATGGCAAGAGCAATCAATCCATCGAAAACCGAAAATACAGACGATAGATCGCTGGAGAGGAAGCCGAAAGACCACCCGCCTTATTGCGCGCCTGGATTGAGATGATTTCAAAAAGGAAATCGTCCTCTCCGCCCTATTTCGCCGTTGTAGAAATAAGGCGTGAACCATGGAATCGAAAATCAAGCCTATGAGAACCTTACCAGCTATTCGGCATTCCCGATAATCCGGCCTCTTTGGTTTACCTTGAATTTCCGCCCTAACTTCTCCACAATAACCCCGTTTCCAGACCATCTTCCACAGGAGGGATTTCCCCATGGGATTTTTCAAGGAGTTCAAGGATTTCGCCATGAAGGGCAATGTGATGGATCTGGCCGTCGGTATCATCATCGGCGGTGCGTTCGGCAAGATCGTCTCTTCGCTGGTCGCGGACGTCATCATGCCCCCGATCGGGTTCTTGCTGGGAGGGGTTAATTTCACCGAGCTGAAGCTCAATTTGAACCCCGCGGTTCTGGACCCGACGGGAACGATCCAAAGCAAAGCCGTGACGATCAACTACGGCAATTTCATCCAGACCTTGGTGGATTTCACCATCATCGCTTTCGCCATCTTCATGGTGATCAAGGTCGCCAACAGCATCCAACAGAAGAAGGCCGCCGCGCCCGCGCCTCCCGCGGAGCCCCCGGCCGATGTCAAGCTGTTGACCGAGATCCGGGATCTTCTTAAAAAGTGAGGTACCGCATGAAACCTTTCCGTTTTCTATTGTCGGCCCTCCTCCTGGCCGCCGCGGCGTCTCAGACCCGGGCGGCCACCGAAACCACGGAACCCGCTCCAGCCGCGGCCGCGGCAGTTCCCGCGCCAAAAGGACCGTGGAAAAACGAGGTAGTGGCCAAGTACAACCTCAACCAATCCTACCTGGACAACTGGGCCCAGGGCGGCGACGACACCTTGTCGTGGCAAGCCGGCCTTTACGCCAACTTTCTTCGCGACGGAAACCGAGGCGCCTGGAAGAACAGTCTCAAGGCGGTGTACGGAAGGACCAAGACTGGCGGGTTGAAGTCCAACAAAACCACCGACGAGTTGTTCCTTGAGACGATGTACACCTTCAAGATGGCGCGCTGGGTGAACCCTTTCGTGGCCGCCACCGCCCAGAGCCAAATGGACAGCGGGTACAACTCGACTGTGACGCCTCGGGTGGAGATCTCGCGCTTCCTGGACCCGGGATTCTTCACCCAATCAGCCGGTATCGCCTACGACAGCAAGCAGGGCCTTACCAGCCGGTTGGGAGCGGCGGTCAAAGAAACCTTGACCCGGCGGTTTCCGGTTCCTTACGCGGACGACACCTCGACCCTTGAGGTGGAAAAAACAAGGATCGAGCCGGGCTTGAGCTCTGTCACGGAGTACAAACGAAAACTCTCCGCCCAGACGCTTTTCTCCACCAAGTTGGACCTGTTTTCCAACCTGAAGGCGGCCGACCAAATGTGCGTCCGGTGGAGCAACCAACTGAACGTCAAGGCCACCAAGTACCTCGACATGACAGCCGAGCTGGAGGTTCTCTTTGACGGACACGTCTCGCAGAGGCGCCAACTGCGGCAGAATTTCGGATTGGGGTTGTCGTATACCCTGTTGTGAGCGGATTCCGTTTTTAAAGCGGTTTTCGGCAACTTTCAGAGGTTGTCGCTCGTCTGATACCGTTGTAGTATGTTCATCCCCGGTGACCGTTTTTTCGGGCATGAATATGATCAACGTGAAAAACGGACGGAACAATCATTCTTAGAGGAGGATGAAAGATGAAGAAGTCCCTGTTGTTTCTTTTGGCGGGCGTGATGATGCTCCCGGCCTGCACCACTCCGGGCAAAAAGACCGCGATCGGCACGGGTGTCGGCGCGGCGGCCGGAGCTGGACTGGGGGCCGCGATCGGTTCCCGTTCCGGTGACACGAAAAAGGGAGCCCTCATTGGGGCCCTCGCGGGCGCCGTGGTGGGCGGAACCATTGGCAACCGGCTCGACAAGCAGGCTAAGGAATTGGCCAAGGTGGCCGAAACCAAGCGCACCGATGAGGGCATCTTGGTGTCCCTGAAAAGCGATATTCTCTTCGACACCGGCAAGTCCACTTTAAAGCCTGAGGCCATCACACAGCTTCAGCAGGTGGGTGACATCCTGGCCAAGTATCCCGACGATGTCATCACCGTGATCGGGCATACCGATTCCGTGGGTACCGCCGCGAGCAACCAGACGCTTTCGGAACAACGCGCCGCTTCCGTCAAGATGCAGTTGTTGAGCCGCAATGTTCCGGCCGCCAACATCAACACGGTGGGCATGGGCGAATCGCAGCCCGTGGGCGATAACAACACGGCCGCTGGCCGCGCGCAAAACCGCCGCGTGGAGATGAAAATCACCATCCCCGAATAAACCTTTTCGTTTTGAAAGCCCCGGCGCGATCAACACGCCGGGGCTTTTTTTGTTTGACGCGGGTTGTTCCCATTTCCGCTCCCAAGGCTAGCGTGTCTCGGAACGACACCCCCCCAGGGATAGGAAGTTTCCTGAATGTTTCATTTGCCCGGTCCGGCCACTCGGTTTTTCCGTAAAATAACCCTCAAGAAGCGCGTACAACTCCTACCGAAGG
>CAZSKE010000331.1:0-3376 GCA_964607325.1 uncultured bacterium
AAAAAGTGAAAGAAGGCCTTTTTTAGCCGATCTCAAAATATGGGAGCCAGGTTGAAGTGGAAAGTGGGGTCGTGTTGCCCCGCGTCGGTGCGCCACGCCACGTCGAACCGGAGTTGCACAAGCGCCCTCTGAAACACGAAATTGTAAAAACGAAGGCCCACGCCCGCGCTGTTGAGCAAAAGACCGGACTTGAAATCCTTTGTTCGGTCCGCCACCGCGCCGGTGTCGCTGAAAGCCGCGAACTCGATATCCTTCAGCAGGAGGAAGGAAAACGGACGGAGAGGAAAATTCAACGAGGTGGCCATGGGATAACGCAGTTCCACGTTGTACAAGACAAGGTTCTGACCGAAATACTCGGAGCTCCCGAAACCCCGCAGGGTCGTGAAAAAGGACTGGAAAGGGCGATCGGGCCCGAGGAAAAACGTTTGGGGGTTGGGCCCTTCCGAGTGGAAACCGATCAGTCGGTTGGCCCAGACGAGGTGTTGAAGGGGTTTGAGGTCCACATACCATTCGAGTTCCGCCAACACGTTCCGGAAGGACACGTTGGAATCCAGAAGCGTGGGGGCCTGAAGATAGGTCAGGCCGCATCCGTATCCGGAAGAAGGCCAAAACCTGTATCCGCGGCGTTTTTCACGCGCGAGAGAAACCTTGTAGTAATTGGCCCGATCCTCCCCCTCGGAGACCGTGAAGAAGTGATTGGAGATGCCCTCGGAAAAGCGAAGATAGGTCGCTCGCCCGGAGAATCGCTGGGTGCCGATTCCGTACTCGAACCGGGTGGATGGGCTCAGGGGATAAACGCACTGGATGTTCAGGCCTTTTTCATCGTCGCGGTATTGGTCCACCAGGTTTCCGGTGCGAAGATCGTAAAGACTGAAATAATCCTTGTAGTAATACGCGTTGACGTCGAAAACCGTCCGATAGCGGGCGAATTCGTAATTCGCCTGGTAACCCGTTTGGGCTTTGGGGATGGAGTTTCCCATGACCGAGAAACGGTGGTTCCCGAGGTAATCGCTCAAGGAAGTCATGCCTCCGCCCACGAAACCGTAGGAACTGTCGTATCCCGCCAGGAAGAGAAGGATGTCGGGCGACATCCGGAAACGATAGGGTCGGGAAACCAGTTTGTACTTGGGCGAGGCCTCCACGGGTTCCGAGAAGGCGCTTTCGCCGGCCGCGTTGGCGGCGGTGACGGTGTACCAATAGGTGAGACCATTCTCCACGGCGTAATCCACGTAGCGGGTTCGGCGGCCGTTGAGGGTCTCGCCGAGGAGTTGAAAAGGACCGTGCGCCGAGGTGGCTCGATAGACCCGATACCGGTCGACCGGCTCGTCCGCGTTGGCGGGAAGAGGCCATTGAAGTTGAACGATGTTGGTGGCTTCCTGGACTTTCAGCTGTTGAACCGAGGGTGGGGGGAGGGCGGGCGGAAGCCCCGAGGGGGAGGACGATGGAAAGGCGGAGGGATCTTCCGCCGCCGAAAGCTCCGAACGGGATTTCATGACGCGGGGAACGTCGTCCTGGAACCCGGTTTCCCCCGGGACGCTCGGGATGGTTTCGGGGGGGATCTTTCTCTCGGCCAAAACGGATGACGCGTTCGGGAAATGGTTGCAAAGAAAGACGAGGTCCGCTTTGGGGTCTTGGATCGATTCGAAACGGGATGTTTCCAGTCGCCACAAATCCACTTTGGCTTTGCGATACAAGCCCGCGTAAAGGGCCGTCCCGTCGGGAAGGGGCGCGGCGTTCAAGATATCCACGAATCCGCGCGTCAACTGCGTGAGGCCCGAGCCGTCCCAATCCACCTTGAACAGGTTGAAAATGCGTTGGTCCCGGTCGCTGGTCAGGTATAGACCGTCCTTCCCCACCGACAAGCTTGAAAGGTGCCCGGACGCTTCCGCGCGCGTGGAGTTTTTTTCCGCTCGGAGGGGCAATCGAACGGGTGGGGCCGAGGGTTTTCCGTCGGCGTCAAGAGGCATTCTCACGAGATGGGTCTCGCCCTTTTCCTCCGAGACGTAATACAAGGAGAGCCCGTCGGGGGCGTATTGGGCCCAATGATCCGTGGCCGGATCCTGGTTCAGGCGTTCCACAACGCCTTGGGCCACGTCGAGACGGTAGAGGTCGATGGAGGTGTTGTCCCAACCGCTGAAAACCAGGAAACGCCCATCGGGTGACCAGGAGGGCGAGTAAACAAGAGGAAGATCGGGTACGGAGAATTCCTTGGGCTCTTCCTCGGAATCGGGGGCGGGTTCCAAAACCAAACGGTAGGAGCCCCCTTTTCGCATGGAGGCGGCGATCGTGAGCCCATCGGGAGACCACGCGAGACCGGTTCCCTGGGTCTCGAACGCTCCTTTTTTGAACGCGCGGTTCTTGTTGCGCGCGAGGTCGAGGAGGCGAATTCCGTCGTTGGCCAGGAAGGCGACGGTTTGGCCGTTGGGCGAAACGACCGCCTTGTTTCCTCCCGGCGCGACACTTTCCCCGTAACGATCCGGCGCGGGACGGCCGCGGACGCGGCTCCAAGCTTCGGTGCGGATATAGAACTTCCAGTTCTCATAAAGCTCGTCCATCGAGACGCCCAAGACGTTTTTGAGAACCTGGTTGGGGTTTTGACTGCCGGCCATTCTTCTCATCAACTCCCCGGGTTTGCGGGGACCGTAGACCTGGTCGACATACTCCAGGACGCTCGCGGATTCCTTGTAGGCCATATAGACCTGCTCGAAATGATCGAAAGAGGACAATAACCCCAACGGAAGGGTGCTGTCGTTCAAGACCGCGTCCCGGAGGACCATCTCCCCTTGGCTTTCGAAGTTGCCGGCGATGTATTCGGCGGTGCCCTCGATCATCCAAGTGGGGACAAAAACGGATTTGAAGAGGTTGAGGGAGCGCCAGCCCTCACCGTAAATCATGTTGTACTGGAAAGCGTGTGTCGTCTCGTGCGCGATGACGGTTTCCAGATCGTGATAACTCCCGGTCATCGGGACCACGACGCGGTTTTTGAAAACCTCGGTGAAGCCTCCCACGCCCTCGGGCAACAGCCCGGAGGTGATGTTGGTTTCCTGGAAACGGATCCCTGTTCCATAAAGGAAAAGAGGGATTTTCTTGTGGGGGACGGTATCGAAGGCTTGGCTGACCCGGATGAAACCACGCTCGGCGAAACTGGCGGCCGATTGGGCGGTGGTCGAAAGCTCGGGAGCGTGATGGATGAGAAAATGCTCGGTTTCGAGCACCTGCCACTTGGGTTCGCGGTGGTAACGGACCTTGTTGGAGCCCAGGCCGAGGGCCGAGCAGGGATGAGCGAGGGGCCCCAAGGCTCCCAGAAAAAACAGGAGAAGCGCCGGGAATAATCGCGCGGGTTTCATGGAAGTGAATCCGCCCTTCTACCCCTGGG
>CAZSKE010000332.1:0-3362 GCA_964607325.1 uncultured bacterium
CTTCTACCGTTACGCGGTTTTGGACTGGACCAAACTCGTGGGCAACCTCCAGGCGGACTCCGCACTAGCTAAAAAGGGGTTGCGGGCGTTTTTGGAGGGGTTCGTGGTTTCCGAGCCAACGGGAAAGCAGAACACGTTTGCGGCCCATAACCAACCGGAATTCGTCGTCGTGAAGATACAGAAGGATTGCGCGCCCCGGAACCTGGCAAATGCTTTCGAGATCCCTGTACGTGTCCGCAAGGATGAATCCTTGACCGGAGAGTCGGTCAGTCGGCTTATCCTGAAGGACAAGGCTCTACAGGCCGCCTATGGCTGTGACGGCCAGGTGTATGTGTTGAACTTGACCGGCGCGGATGTGAAAGGCTATGCCACAGTGGTCAAATCACTCCAGGAACTCTTGGATAAAGTCGTTGCGGCCGTGGAGGGTTGAACATGGCGACCCTTCTTTTAAGGCTGGTTGGACCCATGCAGTCCTGGGGAACCACCAGCCGATTTGATCAGAGGGATACGGGCAAGGAACCGAGCAAATCCGGGGTGGTGGGTTTGCTCGCTGCAGCCCTCGGGATAGATCGGGAAAACTGGGCGGACTTGGAACCTGTGGCTGGTTTACGGATGGGAGTCCGCCACGATAAATCCGGTATTCCGAAGTACGACTATCAAACGGCTGGGTGTGCGGATGCCGACACGATCATTAAGGCGGATGGTGCACAGTCAAAGGATGGGGTGGTGTCGTGGCGATATTACCTAGCTGACGCGGCGTTTTTAATCGGATTAGAAGGGGAAGATCGTGGGTTGCTTGAAAAAATCCACGAGGCGTTGCGCAACCCGGTGTGGTTTTTGACGCTGGGCCGGAAGTCCTATGTGCCTTCTGATTCGCCATGGATGGCCGCTGGATTGCAAGACAAGCCCTTGCGGGAGGCATTAATGACTTGGCCTTGGCTTGGCGAAGGCGAGGGACCTAAAAAACTCCTTTATTCGTGGGAAACACTGGATAGAACCGGCACCCTTCGGATGGACCAAGTTCTATCTTCATTTTCAGAGAGGCGTTTTGGGGCAAGGTTCGTTGGTTCCGAGTGGATCACCCACAAACCGGAGGTCCTTCATGTTCCTGAGTAGAATTCACCTAAATCGTCGGTGCAAGGAAGCGCGGCGGGACCTTTCCGATCCCTACCAAATGCATGCCACGCTATGCCGGGCATTCAGTCCGCCTGACAAAAAATGTCCAGGAGGGGAATACCTGTGGCGGTTGGAGCCGGAAACCGATTCTGTGGGTGCACCGCGATTGTTGGTCCAAAGCCGTTCGAGTCCCGACTGGTCGCGAATCGGCATAGAGGGTTGGTTCGTGGAATGGCCTGAACCTTCCATTGACATGGTTCAACGCCTTGGGCCGAGGCTGTCGGTGCGGGGCGGAAAATTTCGTTACCGATTGCGCGGTAACCCGTCCGTCTCCCGTGATGGGAAACGCCTGGGACTTTTCAAACGGGAGGAACAAACGAATTGGCTGCACCGCAAGGGTGAATGCCACGGGTTTGTCCCTATAACCGCGCATGCTTCCCAGGAAGGTATGATTCGGGGCAATCGAAACAATGGGGGCGTCATCAGCGTTTTTTCGGTTTTGTACGATGGCGTGCTTGAAGTCGGCGACCCGGAAAAATTCCGCCAGGTTGTGGATACCGGGATTGGGCACGGAAAAACGATGGGGTTAGGTCTGCTTTCGATTATTCCGGCTTCGTAAAGTGGGAATGAACGAACTGCCTAAACTCAAGCCCTTGATGATGAAGGAACGTGTTTCCGTACTTTTTGTGGAGAAGGGTAATCTGGATGTTCTCGACGGGGCCTTCGTGGTGGTGGACAAGAACGGGGTTCGAACCCACATCCCCGTCGGCGGCGTTGCGTGCCTCATGCTGGAACCGGGAACCAGGGTGTCACACGCGGCGGTAGTTCTAGCTTCGCGCGTGGGTTGCCTTCTAGTCTGGACGGGGGAGGCCGGTGTTCGTCTTTATGCGGCAGGCCAACCGGGAGGGGCCAGGGCGGACCGGCTTTTATACCAGGCGAAACTAGCCTTGAACGACGAGGCAAGGTTGAAGGTCGTCAGGAAAATGTATGCTATTCGGTTCGGCGAGGAACCGCCGGAAAAGCGAAGTGTGGAACAACTGCGGGGCATTGAGGGCCAACGGGTCAAGCGGATGTACCAATTGTTGGCTACGAAATACAAAGTCGAATGGAAACATAGGGAATATGACTACTCCGAATGGGGTAGTGGTGACATCCCTAACCGTTGCCTGTCGGCGGCCACGGCCAGCCTTTATGGCATCACGGAGGCGGCCGTATTGGCGGCGGGTTACGCGCCCGCAATAGGTTTTATTCACACTGGAAAGCCACTTTCGTTTGTTTATGACATGGCCGATGTGGTCAAGTTTGAAACGGTTGTGCCGGTGGCGTTCCAGGCGGCAAGCCGTAAACCAGCGAATCCGGAACAGGTGGTGCGCATCGGATGTCGGGATGTATTTAGGTCGACCCACTTGTTGGAAAAGATCATACCGTTGATCGAGGGTATCCTTTCGGCGGGGGGTCTTGAAGTGCCCACGGCGCATGAAGAGGCGGTGCCCGTAGCGATTCCGAACGAGCGAGGGATTGGTGATGCTGGCCATCGTACTTGAGAACGCCCCACCACGTCTGCGAGGACGTATGGCGGTATGGTTATTGGAGATTCGTGCGGGTGTATATGTGGGGGATTACTCTGTGAAGGTCCGTGAAATGATATGGGATCAGGTTACGAAAGGAATAGAGGATGGAAATGCCGTGATGGTTTGGACCGCGCAGACCGAGTCGGGTTTTGATTTTTGTACTTTGGGGAATAATCGTAGGATTCCGAAAGAGATGGATGGGATCAACCTAGTGTCATTCATGCCGGAAGATGACAGGGTTGTTTCGGATGTCTAGTCTACCGATGCTTTTGGCGGAAATTTGACGCGTAAAAGGGCTGTTTTTAAGCACGTTCCCCGCGGGCGCGGGGATGAACCGCATCGACGTTGCTCAAAACTTGGTTTGCCCGAACGTTCCCCGCGGGCGCGGGGATGAACCGTCGAGGACGAAAAAGGGGGCTACCCATGATGAACGTTCCCCGCGGGCGCGGGGATGAACCGTTCATTCCCACCCACCCGGTTTAAAATCCCGGACGTTCCCCGCGGGCGCGGGGATGAACCGGCGAAGTATAAATTCCGATTTCCCCTTTAAACACGTTCCCCGCGGGCGCGGGGATGAACCGGAATTCACCACCATTGTCCGGGACGCCTTCCGACGTTCCCCGCGGGCGCGGGGATGAACCGTGGGACCGTCCATGAACGGTTCCCCAAGACGGA